>NZ_JBHYKM010000144.1:0-15492 GCF_042741435.1 Streptomyces sp. NPDC058955
GCCGGGGCGCAGGCCGGCGCGGCGGCGCAGGGCGTGGCGGGCGGCCGCGCCGAGGAGGGCGGTGGGGGCGTCGGCGCCGCGCGCGCCCGCGTGCGGGCGGCGGTCGGTCCCGAGCAGCGCGGAGGTCATCAGCGCGTCCCAGGCGGCTTCGGGCGAGGGCTCGGTCGGCGTCACGTGTCCTCCTCGGTCGGGGGCTGGGCGCTCGTCTGCGCGGGGTCGTGCGTACCCGGGGGTCACAGCAGCGGCACCGTTTCCGACGGGGACTCCGGGGACCAGGCGGCCAGCGGGGTGAAGCCCCGGTGGCCGCATTCGCCGAAGACCGTCAGGGGGGCGCCGCCCGACAGGGCCAGGAGGCGCCAGAGGCCGGGGCGGGAGCGGTCGCCGCCGGTCAGCGGGAGTGCCTCGCGGCCGTCGGCGTCGGCGAGCTGCCAGCCGTACTCGGCCCGCGCGGGCACCACCCCGGCGAGCGTCACCGGCCAGGAGTCCAGCCACGGGTCCTCCCGCAGCGCCCGCCCGTACGCGTCCAGCGCCGCGCCCACCGGGCCGCCCGGCGGCGGCACCGCCGGGTCGCGCACCGGGACCAGCGGCTCGCCGGGCTCCGCCCGGAGCCGGCCCGAGCCCGCGTACGGGGTCAGCTCGCCGTCCACCACCGTGCCGACCGGCAGCGCGAGCGCGGGCGCGCGGCCCGCCGCGCCGAAGGAGAGCAGCAGCGCCGTACGGCCGCTCTCCGCGCCGTACAGCCAGAGGCGACGGGTCGTCAGCCGGCCGTCCCCGGTGTCGTACTGGGCGAGGACCAGCCACCGGTCCCGCACCGCCGTGCCGCCCGGCGCGGCGGGCAGCCCGACCCGGGTCCGTACGGTCGTCGCCAGCGGGGCGGGCAGCCGGTCGGCGGCCAGCCACGCCCGGTCCAGGAGATGGGTGAGCGCGCACTCCTCCAGGAGCCGCACCGGCCAGCCCGGGCCCGAGCCCGGTATCGCGCCCAGCTCGCGGACCCGGCCCGCGAGCCCCGGCGCCTGCGCGTCGACCATGCGGGCGGCGGTCTCCTCCCACAGGCCGTACCCCTGCTGCCCGGCCGCGGCGAGTCCGCCGCGCACCAGGTCCGCGAGGCGCCGCTCCAGCTCCTCGGCGCCCGCCGTCACCCGGGCGGCCCGCCGCTCCGCCCGCCGGCGGGCGGCCTCCGGATCGGCCGGCGGACCCCCCTCCGCCTTCCGCGCCGCCCCCGCGGCCCCGTCCCGCCGCCCGGCGAGCCATCGCGCGGCCCAGTCCGGCCGTTCGGCCCCGTCCGGCACGGCCGAACCGTCCGCCGCCCACAGCAGCAGCAGTCCCAGCACGTGCTTGCACGGGGCCTTGCGGCTCGGGCAGCTGCACGAGTACGCCGGCCCGGCGGTCTCCACGACCGTCCGGTACGGCGTGCGGCCACTGCCCTCGCACTGCCCCCAGACGGCCCCGTCGCCGCAGCCCGCGCCGCTCCACGGCCCGGCCGCGCCGAGCCCGCTCCCCGCTCTGCGCGAGGCGTCGTCAGGAGCCAGTGCCAGCACCTGCTCGGCCGTCCAGCGCACCCCCATGGCATTCATGTACCTGACGGTATTCTCCGCCACTGACAATGCAGTTGACCTGCGGATTCGCCTCCGGTTGCCGCCCCGGCGACACGGCAGCTTTACCGGTCCTTTACGGTGCTGTGCGAGCTCGCGCGAACCAGCGCGCGACCTTACGACCGCACTGACCCGTGCAGGGGGAGTACCACCATGAACCGCACCGTCCGCACCGCCGCCTCGGCCCTCGCCGTCCTCGGCCTCGCGTTCGGACTCGGAGCCTGTTCCGAGGCAGCCGACAAGGCCGCGGACCAGGTCGACAAGGCTGTCACCGAGAGCTACGAGGTGACCTACGAGGTCACCGGCACGGACATCACGTCCATCGAGTACCACGCCGGCGACGGCACCGCGATGCAGCCCCAGGTCGAGACGGAGAAGAAGCCCACCACCCCGTGGAGCAAGACGGTGAAGCTGCACGGCATCATGCCGCCCGCCGTCATGCCGGTCACCACCGCGCCCGCCGACCTCGTCTGCAAGGTCGTCTACCAGGGCAAGGTCATCAAGGAGGCCAAGGGCGAGCTGGCCATGGCCGGCGGCTGCGTCGCCGTCTCCCCGGTCTTCAACTGACCCTCCCCGCCCCGCCCTTCGGGCCCCCGAACCAACCCTGACCTGCGGCGACGGCCGATTGTCAGTGGCGTGGTGCACCGTGGATCGCACAGCAGGTCGAACGATCTGGAGGGGGATCCATGTCCGTGCCCGCAACCATCCAGCAGCCCGGCGCCGGTGCCGTGACGGACACCGGCCCGGGCCCCCGGCGGCCCGCCGCCGAGGCCCTCCGGCCCCACGCCGAGGACGCCTTCGCCCACGAACTCGCGGCGCTCGCCGCCGCCGACGACCACCCCAGGCCCGCCCGCTGGCGCCTCTCGCCCCGGGCCGTCGCCACCTACCTCCTCGGCGGCACGCTCCCCGACGGCACCGTGATCACACCCAAGTACGTCGGCCCCCGCCGCATCGTCGAGGTCGCCGTCACCACGCTCGCCACCGACCGGGCCCTGCTGCTCCTCGGCGTCCCCGGCGCCGCCAAGACCTGGGTCTCCGAGCACCTGGCGGCCGCCGTCAGCGGCGACTCCACCCTCCTCGTCCAGGGCACCGCCGGCACCCCCGAGGAGGCCATCCGGTACGGATGGAACTACGCCCGGCTGCTCGCCGAGGGCCCCAGCCGCGCCGCCCTCGTCCCCAGCCCCGTCATGCGGGCCATGGACCAGGGGGCGACCGCCCGCGTCGAGGAGCTGACCCGCATCCCCGCCGACGTGCAGGACACGCTCATCACGATCCTGTCCGAGAAGACCCTGCCGATCCCCGAACTCGGCGAGGAGGTCCAGGCCGTCCCCGGCTTCAACCTGATCGCCACCGCCAACGACCGCGACCGGGGCGTCAACGAGCTCTCCAGCGCGCTCCGCCGCCGCTTCAACACCGTGGTGCTGCCGCTGCCCGCCAGCCCCGAGGACGAGGTCGACATCGTCGCCCGCCGGGTCGAACAGCTCGGCCGCTCCCTCGAACTGCCCGCCCTGCCCGAGGGCGTCGAGGAGATCCGACGGGTCGTCACCGTCTTCCGCGAACTCCGCGACGGCGTCACCGCCGACGGCCGCACCCGGCTCAAGTCCCCCTCCGGGACGCTCTCCACCGCCGAGGCCATCTCCGTCGTCACCGGCGGCCTCGCGCTCGCCGCCCACTTCGGCGACGGCGTGCTGCGCCCCTCGGACGTCGCCGCCGGGCTCCTCGGCGCCGTCGTCCGCGACCCGGCCGCCGACCGGGTCGTCTGGCAGGAGTACCTGGAGACCGTGGTCAGAGAGCGCGACGGCTGGAAGGACTTCTACCGCGCCTGCCGCGAGGTGAGCGCATGACGGCCCTCGCCACGGCGCCCGCCGCGGCGGACCCCCGGGAGCGGGCGGCCTGGCCCCTGCTGCTCGGGGTGCGGCACCACGGGCCCGGCTCCGCGCGCGGGGTGGTCGCCGCCCTGGACGCGGCCCGGCCCGACGCGGTGCTGATCGAGGGACCCGCCGAGGCCGACGGGCTCGTCGCCCTCGCCGCCGACCCGGAGATGCGGCCGCCCGTCGCCCTCCTCGCGCACGCCGCCGACGACCCCGGCCGGGCCGCCTTCTGGCCCTTCGCCGCCTTCTCGCCCGAGTGGACCGCCGTCCGCTGGGCCCTCCGCCGGGGCGTCCCGGTCCGCTTCGTCGACCTGCCCGCCGCCCACACCCTCGCCACGGCCGACCCCACCTGGGGCGACGACGAGGAGGCCGACGGCGCCGGGCGGCTCGACCCGCTCGCCGAACTCGCCCGCGCCGCCGGGCACGAGGACCCCGAGCAGTGGTGGGAGGACGTCGTCGAACTCCGCGGCGACACCGACCCGCTCGCCCCCTTCGCCGCCCTCGCCGAGGCCATGACCGCCCTCCGCGAGCGGTACGGCCACGGCGGGCACCCGCGCGACCTCGTCCGCGAGGCCCACATGCGGCTGCGACTGCGCGCCGCCCGCAAGGAGTTCGGGGACGCCGTCGCCGTCGTCTGCGGCGCCTGGCACGTGCCCGCGCTCGCCCGGCGGACCACCGTCACCGCCGACCGCGCCCTGCTCAAGGGCCTGCCCAAGGTGAAGGCCGAACTGACCTGGGTCCCCTGGACCCACCGCCGGCTCGCCCGCCGCTCCGGCTACGGCGCCGGCATCGAGTCGCCGGGCTGGTACGGCCACCTCTTCGCCGCCCCCGACCGGCCCGTCGAGCGCTGGATGACCAAGGTCGCCGGACTGCTCCGCGAGGCCGACCACCCCGTCTCCTCCGCCCATGTCATCGAGGCCGTCCGGCTCGCCGAGACCCTCGCCGCCTTCCGCGGCCGGCCCCGCCCCGGGCTCGACGAGACCACCGACGCCGTCCGGGCCGTCCTCTGCGAGGGCTCCGACGTGCCGCTCGCCCTCGTCCGGGACCGGCTCGTCGTCGGCGACGTCCTCGGCGAGGTCCCGGCCGCCGCCCCCGCCGTCCCGCTCCAGCGCGACCTCCACCGGCTCCAGCGCTCCCTCCGCCTCAAGCCCGAGGCCGAGGAGCGCGAACTCGGCCTCGACCTGCGCGGCGGGACCGACGCCGCCCGCAGCCGCCTCCTGCACCGGCTCCGGCTCCTCGGCGTCGACTGGGGCGAGCCCGCCGCCGGGCGCGCCGGCACCGGCACCTTCCGCGAGTCCTGGCGGCTGCGCTGGCAGCCCGAACTGCACGTCCGGGTCGCCGAGGCCGGCGTCTGGGGCACCACCGTCGAGGCCGCCGCCACCGCCCGGGCCGAGTCCCGCGCCCTCGCGGCGGACACCCTCGGCGAGATCACCGCCCTCGCCGAGCGGTGCCTCCTCGCCGGCCTCACCGACGCGCTCCCCGCCGTCCTGGGCGCCCTCGCCGACCGGGCCGCGCTCGACACCGACGTGGCCCACCTCGCCGACGCGCTCCCCGCCCTCGCCCGCTCCCTGCGGTACGGCGACGTGCGCGGCACCGACACCGCCGCTCTCGCCGGCGTCGCCGCCGGGCTCGCCGAGCGGATCTGCGTCGGCCTCCCGCCCGCCTGCGTCCACCTCGACGCCGACGCCGCCGCGCAGATGCGCGACCGCCTGGACGCCGTGCACGCCGCGATCGGCCTGCTCCCCGAACCGGCCGACGCCGCCGACCCCGCCGCGCTCGTCCTCCGCTGGGCCGGGGTGCTGCGGCGGCTCGCCGAGGCCGAGCGGGTGCCCGGGGTCATCCGGGGCCGGGCGGCGCGGATCCTGCTCGACGAGGGACGGCTCCGGGACGACGGGACCGCGCGGCTCATGGGGCTCGCCCTCTCGCCCGGCACCCCGCCCGCCGACGCCGCCGCCTGGATCGACGGCTTCGTCGGCGGGTCCGGCGGCGGACTGCTCCTCGTCCACGACGAGCGGCTGCTCGCCCTCCTCGACGGCTGGCTCGCCGGCGTGCCCGCCGAGGCGTTCACCGACGTCCTGCCGCTGCTGCGGCGCACCTTCGGGGCGTACGAGCCCGGGGTGCGCCGCACCCTCGGCGAGCTCGTCGCCCGCGGGCCCGGGGCCGCCGCCCCCGGCCCGGCCGCCCTCGTCCCCGGCTTCGCCGCCGGGCTCGACGAGGAGCGCGCCGACGGCGTCCTCCCGCTCCTCCACCTCGTCCTCGACGTCCTCGACACGGAGGCATCCGCATGAGCCACGCCGCAGCACCCGCCGACGAGCGGCTGCGCCGCTGGCGGCTCGTCCTCGGCGGCGCCGCGGCCGAGGGCACCGGCCGCACCCTGTCCGGCACCGACGCCGCCATGGACGCCGCCCTCGCCGCCCTCTACGACAGCCGGGACGGCCGCGACGGCCGCGAGGGCGGCGGCGAGCGCCGGGGCGGGCTCGGCGGCTCCGCGCCGTCCGTCGCCCGCTGGCTCGGCGACATCCGCAGCTACTTCCCCAGCTCCGTCGTGCAGGTCATGCAGCGCGACGCCATCGACCGGCTCGGGCTGGCCGCGCTCCTCCTGGAGCCGGAGATGCTGGAGGCCGTGGAGCCCGACGTCCACCTCGTCGGCACCCTGCTGTCGCTGAACAAGGCGCTGCCGGAGACCACCCGGGAGACCGCCCGGGCCGTCGTCCGCAAGGTCGTCGCCGACCTGGAGGCCCGGCTCGCGACCCGCACCAGGGCGACCGTCACCGGCGCCCTCGACCGGACCGCCCGGATCAGCCGCCCCCGCCACCGGGACATCGACTGGGACCGCACCCTGCGGGCCAACCTCAAGCACTACCTCCCCGAGCACCGCACGGTCGTCCCCGAGCGCCTGATCGGCCACGGCCGCGCCTCCCGGGCGGTCCGCAAGGAGGTGGTGCTCTGCATCGACCAGTCCGGCTCCATGGCCGCCTCCGTCGTCCACGCCTCCGTCTTCGGCGCCGTCCTCGCCTCGCTCCGGGCCGTCGCCACCCGGCTCGTCGTCTTCGACACCGCCGTCGTCGACCTCACCGAGGTGCTCGACGACCCCGTCGACGTGCTCTTCGGCACCCGGCTCGGCGGCGGCACCGACATCAACCGGGCCCTCGCCTACTGCCAGTCCCGGATCACCCGCCCCGCCGACACCGTCGTCGTCCTCATCAGCGACCTGTACGAGGGCGGGATCCGCGACGAGATGCTGAAGCGGGTCGCCGCGATGAAGGCGGCCGGCGTGCAGTTCGTCGCCCTGCTCGCCCTCTCCGACGAGGGCGCCCCCGCCTACGACCGCGACCACGCCGCCGCGCTCGCCGCCCTCGGTGCCCCCGCCTTCGCCTGCACCCCCGACCTCTTCCCCGAGGTGATGGCCGCCGCCCTGGAGAAGCGGCCGCTGCCGATACCCGACACCGCCTGACCGGCGCCCGTACGGAATCCGTCGTCGCCCGGCCACCCGGACGGGCGTCCGCGGGCCGACTGAGGCCCATATCACATCCGGGGCGGGCCGCCCCTCACCCGCCGGACCGGCGTGGCGTGAGGGGCGCAACCCCCCTTCCCCGCCTGCCCCGTCGAGCCCGGAGCGGTCCGGCCGGACGTCGACGGACAGCCCACTCGTCCCTACGTTCTGTGACCCGTATCACCGCTCCGTTGTGATCTGCGATTTAGGGACCCAGGTCCCACGGGGATAACCTGCGAGACGGACATGCCGCGTCCACGGACACCGTGTACGCCTCCCTTGTGACAGCGCAGTCACGTTGCCCTCCGCGGCACGCCCACGCAGACAACGAACCGCGATCATCTAGAAAAGGGACGCGCGTGGACCTGTTCGAGTACCAGGCGAGGGACCTCTTCGCCAAGCACGGTGTACCGGTGCTGGCCGGTGAAGTCATCGACACGCCTGAGGCGGCGCGCGAGGCCACCGAGCGTCTTGGCGGCAAGTCGGTCGTCAAGGCCCAGGTGAAGGTCGGCGGCCGCGGCAAGGCCGGCGGCGTCAAGCTGGCCGCCACCCCGGACGAGGCCGTCGCCCGCGCGACGGACATCCTGGGCATGGACATCAAGGGCCACACGGTCCACAAGGTGATGATCGCGGAGACCGCTCCGGAGATCGTCGAGGAGTACTACGTCTCGTACCTCCTCGACCGCACCAACCGCACCTTCCTCGCCATCGCCTCCGTCGCCGGCGGCATGGACATCGAGCAGGTCGCCGAGGAGACCCCCGAGAAGGTCGCCAAGGTCCCGGTCGACGCCAACCACGGCGTCGACATCGAGAAGGCCCGCGAGATCGTCGCCGCGGCGCAGTTCCCGGCCGAGGTCGCCGAGAAGGTCGCCGAGGTCCTCGTGACCCTGTGGAAGACCTTCGTCGCCGAGGACGCCCTCCTCGTCGAGGTCAACCCGCTGGCCAAGGTCGCCTCCGGCGACATCCTGGCCCTCGACGGCAAGGTCTCCCTGGACGCCAACGCCGACTTCCGCCAGCCGGAGCACGAGGCGCTGGAGGACAAGGACGCGGCCGACCCGCTGGAGGCCGCCGCCAAGGCCAAGGGCCTCAACTACGTCAAGCTCGACGGCTCCGTCGGCATCATCGGCAACGGAGCCGGCCTGGTCATGTCGACCCTGGACGTCGTCGCGTACGCCGGTGAGAACCACGGCGGCGTGAAGCCGGCCAACTTCCTCGACATCGGCGGCGGCGCCTCCGCCGAGGTCATGGCGAACGGCCTGGAGATCATCCTCGGCGACAAGGACGTCAAGTCCGTGTTCGTCAACGTCTTCGGTGGCATCACCGCCTGTGACGAGGTCGCCAACGGCATCGTCCAGGCCCTGGAGCTCCTCGCCTCGAAGGGCGAGGAGGTCACCAAGCCGCTGGTCGTGCGCCTCGACGGCAACAACGCGGAGCTGGGTCGCAAGATCCTGTCGGACGCCAACCACCCGCTCGTGCAGCGCGTGGACACCATGGACGGCGCGGCCGACAAGGCCGCCGAGCTCGCGGCTGCGAAGTAAGGGAAGAGGGACAGAACAGCCATGGCTATCTTCCTCAACAAGGACAGCAAGGTCATCGTCCAGGGCATGACCGGTGCCACGGGCATGAAGCACACCAAGCTCATGCTGGGTGACGGCACCAACATCGTCGGCGGCGTGAACCCGCGCAAGGCCGGCACCTCCGTCGACTTCGACGGCACCGAGATCCCGGTCTTCGGCACCGTCGCCGAGGCCATGGAGAAGACCGGCGCCAACGTCTCGGTCCTCTTCGTGCCGCCGGCCTTCGCCAAGGCCGCCGTCGTCGAGGCGATCGACGCCGAGATCCCCCTCGCCGTCGTCATCACCGAGGGCATCGCCGTCCACGACTCCGCCGCGTTCTACGCGTACGCCGTGGAGAAGGGCAACAAGACCCGCCTCATCGGCCCGAACTGCCCCGGTCTCATCACCCCGGGCCAGTCCAACGCCGGCATCATCCCGGGCGACATCACGAAGCCGGGCCGCATCGGCCTGGTCTCGAAGTCCGGCACGCTGACGTACCAGATGATGTACGAGCTCCGTGACCTCGGCTTCTCCTCCGCCGTCGGCATCGGTGGCGACCCGGTCATCGGCACCACGCACATCGACGCCCTCGCGGCGTTCGAGGCGGACCCCGACACCGACCTGATCGTCATGATCGGCGAGATCGGCGGCGACGCCGAGGAGCGTGCGGCCGACTTCATCAAGGCCAACGTCACCAAGCCGGTCGTCGGCTACGTCGCGGGCTTCACCGCCCCCGAGGGCAAGACCATGGGCCACGCCGGCGCCATCGTCTCCGGCTCCTCCGGCACCGCCCAGGCGAAGAAGGAGGCCCTGGAGGCCGCCGGTGTGAAGGTCGGCAAGACCCCCACCGAGACCGCCAAGCTGGCGCGCGCCATCCTCGCGGGCTGAAGCACGGCGAGACCGTAGGCGAGTGGGCCCCGCCCCTCCCGGGAAACCGGGCGGGGGGGGGGCCCACTCGCGTGCGCCGGAGCCCTACTCCGCGGTCGGGACCAGCCGCTCCGGGCCCGGGTGGGGCTCGGAGCGCAGCCGGTCGCGCAGCTCCAGGTCCTCCTCGCCGAGCTTCTGCGGCCCGCCGCGCACCGGGACGCCGTTCACGACCTGCCCGGGCGCGATGTCCGGGATGTAGCGGGTCGGCGCCGTCGCCGCCGTCAGGGCCGTGACGCCGATGAGGACCGCCGTCACCCCGGCCACCGTCCGGGTCATCCGCCGGGTCCGCCGCTCGCTGCCGCCGCGGACCGCGCGCGCCCCCGGGAGCGTCGCCGTCGGTGCCTCCGCGACCAGCGCGCTCAGCCGCCGCTGGAGCGCCTCGGGATCGGCCAGCTCCGGCACCGCCCGGCCGATCGCCGCGTGCGCGTACAGCAGCCGGTTGGCGGCGGCCGGGGTGCTCGCCTCCGTCTCCGCGGCCGTCTCGGGCAGGTCGAGGCCGAGCCCGTCGTAGAGCAGCACGGTCCGGCGGTACGGCGCCGGCAGGTCGAGCAGCGCGCCGAGCAGCGCCCGCCGCCCGGCCTCGGTGGGCGGGGCGTCGGGGTGCTTGTGGGCGCGGCGCAGCCGGTGCCAGGGCGAGAGCGCGTACTCGTACGCCGTCGCCCGCACCCAGCCGACCGGGTCGGCGTCCACGGCCACCTCGGGCCAGTGCTCCCAGGCGTGGTGGAAGGCGTACTCGACGGCCTCCCGGGAGAGCCGGCGGCGCCCGGTCAGCAGATACGTCTGGTGGACGAGCCCGGGGGCCGCGTGCCCGTAGAGCGCGTCGAACGCCTGCTCGGGGGTGAGTCCGGGCGGTCCGGTCTCCGGAGCCGGAGGCTCCTCCGGCTCCGGCTCCCGCTCGGGCGGCGGTTCCGGTTTCAGGCGCTCCTCGGGCCCGGCCGGGGCGCGCCGGACGGGGGCGGAGGCGGCGATCGCGGGCGTGGGGGAGGGGGCCGTGGGGGGTTTGGCGGCGCGCTTGGCGGCGGCCCTGGGCCGGACGTTGCCGGTGGGGGCGGGGGTCGGGCCCCGGTCCGCCGGGGCGCCGGCGAGCAGCTTCACGTACGCCTCGCGCTTGCGGCCGCGGGGGGACGAACGGCCGGTCTCCCACGCCTTGACCGTGGCCTTCGTGACGCCCATGGCCTCGGCGACCTGCTCCTCGCTCAGGGCGAGCGCCTCGCGCAGCCGGCGCCGCTCCTTCGGTGTCGGCAGCGCGGTGGCGGTGGAGGGGGGCGCGGTGTCGCCGCCCCGGCTCGTCTGGCTCATCGACGTCGACCTCCCGCAGCGCACCTCTGGGCGGAAAAGTACATAAACGTATATTGAGCGACACAACGGAGGTTTGCCTGTTACGCCGCGAAAGCGCGTGTCGTTGGCAGCATGGCCCCCGTGACCCAGCTGACCGAGCACTCCCTGGTCCAGGGCGGGCGTTCCGCCGCCTTCGCCACCGCCTGTGTGCGCGGCGGGGTCGCCGCCGGGCTCGGCGCCGGCGCGCTCGCGGTCCTGGTGATCGTCGCCTGGATCGGCTCGCCGTTCCCCGACAGCGGCGCCGGCGGCGCCCTCCACCTCGCCGCCGGCCTGTGGCTGCTCGCCCACGGCGTGGACCTGGTCCGCACCGACACCCTCAGCGGGGTGCCCGCCACGCTCGGGATCGTGCCGCTGCTGACCGCCGCGCTGCCGGTGTGGCTGGTCTTCCGGACCGCCCGGTCCACCCTCGACCCGGCCGACGCGAGCCGCCCGCGGCCCTCGCCCGCGGGCGCGCTCGGCGCGGTCTGCGGGGGGTATCTGCTGGTCGCGGCCGTGATCGTGGTCTACAGCGAGAGCGGCCCGCTGCCCGCCGACCTGATCACCGCCGGACTGTGGCTGCCCGGCGTGGTGCTCGGCGCGGCGGGCGCCGGCGTCTGGACCGCGCTCGGCCGGCCGCTGCCCGGACGGGAGGAGGCGGCGGCCGCGCTGCGCGGCGCGGGCACCGGCCTTGTGACGCTGCTGGCCGGCGGGGCGGTGCTGGCCGGGACCGCGCTGGTCTGGCACGCGGGCGCGGCCCGGGCCTCGTACGAGGGTCTCGCGGGGGAGTGGTCCGGACGGGTGACGCTGGCGCTGCTCGTCCTCGCCCTGCTGCCGAACGCGGCGGTCTGGGCGGCGGCGTACGGCCTCGGGCCCGGCCTGGTCCTCGGCACGGGCGCGCTCGCGACCCCGCTGGGGCTCGTCGGCGACCCCGCCGTGCCGCCCTTCCCGCTCCTCGCGGCGCTGCCGCCGGAGGGCCGCGGCGGCTGGCCGCAGTGGGCCGCGGCGGCGGTGCCGCTGGTCGCGGCGGTGGCGCTGGGCCGCTCGGTGGGCCGGGCGACCGGCACCGGCCGGGCCCGTGAGACGGCGCTCGCGGCGCTGGGCGCGGCCTGGGCCTCCGGGGCGGCGGTCGCCGTCCTGGCGGGCGCGGCCGGCGGCCCGCTCGGCTCCGGCCGGCTGCTCGCCTTCGGCCCGGTGTGGTGGCAGACGGGCGCGGCGGCGGTGCTGTGGGGGGTGGGCGTCGGCCTGCCGACGGCGCTGGCGGTACGGGCCTGGGGCCGGCGCGAGCCCCGCGTCGGGCAGCCGAGGATCCCCAAGCCGCCCGAGCGGCCGAAGCGGCCGAAGGCGCCGGAACCGGCCGTCGCCGCGGCAGGGGCCCCGGCCGCCCCACCCGCCGCCCCGGAGCAGCCCGACCCCGCGGGGCGCGACCTCGACCTCTCGCTCGACGACGAGGGCTACGAGCCGTACGACTACCTCCCCGCCGCCTGGGAGACCCCGCCCCTCCCGCCGACCCCGGGCACGGAACCGCCCCGGCCGTCGGGGACGACCGGGGCGGACGGGAGCGAACCGGGGGCGCCTGTCTAGTCGCGCACCCCGAAGCCGTCGCGCAGCGGCTTGGGCAGCAGGTCGTTGCAGGCCACCGCGCCCGCGTGGGTCAGGGCGTCGTCACGGCACTCGTAGAAGTCCTTGTAGACGAGCTGCATCGTGAAGCCGAAGCAGACGATCGCCAGCGCCACCGCCGAGGCCACCAGGCCGCTGATCGCCGCCGTCCGCATCGAGCGGGCGGGGTTCGGGGCGCCCGGCGCCGCGGACGGCCGTCCCGAGGGCTGGGACGCGGCCTGTGATTCCGGCGACACCTCGGCCGCCGGCTTGGGCTTCGCGCGCAGCGAGCTGATCGCCCAGTACAGCGAGAGGGCGCCGAGCAGCAGGGCCAGCTCCGGGATGTCGAAGATCGCGAAGAAGAAGGCCCACATGCCGCCGAGGACCGCGTACCGCGCCCGCCGCTGGGCCGGGTCCGTCGGGTCCCAGCGCAGCCCCGGCCGCTCCGGCCCCTGGCCGCCGGAGCCGCCCTGGCCGCCGCCCTGGCGCTCCGGGCCGCGCCCGAAACCGTCCGACGAACGGCCCGGCTGGCGCGGGCTCCAGCGCCCGTCGGACGAGCCCTTCACGGGCGACGACGACGGTTCGGCGTCCTCGCCGTCCTGGCCCTCCCGGCCGTCCGAGCCCTCCGGGCGGCGCGGCTGCCACGGCTGGTCGGGCTTGCCCTCGGGCGGCGGGGCGAACGGGTTGTTGTCGTTCGTGGACTGGCGATCCGGCATCTGCTGGACGTCTTCCCTCTGTCGTCGTGACCGTCGTCGCACCGGGTGGCACACCGGCGTCGGACCCTGACGCTACCCCCCTGCTCCGCCCCCGTCCCGTGGGGGCCGTCCCGTGTGCCGGTATCGTTGCTGACGGTCGAGCCATTCGTAGGGTTCCCCGTATCGACGGGCACGATTCGTTCGTAGGACCGCACAATAACCACGGAAAGAGTGACCCAGTGGCTGCCGCCCGCCTTGTCGTTCTTGTCTCCGGGTCGGGTACCAACCTCCAGGCCCTGCTCGACGGCATCGCCGCCGACCCCGAGGGCTACGGCGCGGAGATCGTCGCCGTCGGCGCCGACCGCGACGCGATCGCCGGTCTGGAGCGGGCCGAGCGCGCCGGGATCCCCACCTTCGTGTGCCGGGTGAAGGACCACGCGAGCCGCGAGGAGTGGGACCGCGCCCTGGCCGAGGCCACCGCCGCGTACGCGCCGGACCTCGTCGTCTCGGCCGGGTTCATGAAGATCCTCGGCAAGGAGTTCCTGGCCCGCTTCGGCGGCCGGGTCGTCAACACCCACCCCGCTCTCCTCCCCAGTTTTCCCGGTGCCCACGGGGTGCGTGACGCGCTCGCCCACGGCGTGAAGGTCACCGGGTGCACCGTCCACTTCGTCGACGACGGCGTCGACACCGGCCCGATCATCGCCCAGGGCGCGGTCGAGGTGCGGGAGTCGGACGATGAAGCCGCTCTGCACGAGCGCATCAAGGAAGTCGAGCGCTCGCTGCTCGTCGACGTCGTGGGGCGCCTCGCCCGGCACGGCTACCGCATTGAGGGACGAAAGGTTCATGTCGGTGAACACGGACACCGTTAAGCCCATCCGCCGCGCGCTGGTCAGCGTCTACGACAAGACGGGGCTGGAGGAGCTGGCCCGCGGTCTGCACGAGGCCGGTGTCGAGCTCGTCTCCACCGGCTCCACCGCCGGGAAGATCGCCGCCGCCGGCGTCCCGGTCACCAAGGTCGAGGAGCTGACCGGCTTCCCCGAGTGCCTGGACGGCCGCGTCAAGACCCTGCACCCGCGCGTGCACGCCGGCATCCTCGCCGACCTGCGCCTGGAGTCGCACCGCGAGCAGCTCGCCGAGCTCGGCGTGGAGCCCTTCGACCTGGTCGTCGTGAACCTCTACCCGTTCCGCGAGACCGTCGCCTCCGGCGCCTCGGACGACGAGTGCGTCGAGCAGATCGACATCGGCGGCCCGTCGATGGTCCGCGCCGCCGCCAAGAACCACCCGTCGGTCGCCATCGTCACCAGCCCCGAGCGGTACGCGGACGTCCTCGCCGCCGTCCAGGCCGGCGGCTTCGACCTGACCGCCCGCAAGCGGCTCGCCGCCGAGGCGTTCCAGCACACCGCCGCGTACGACGTGGCCGTCGCCTCCTGGTTCGCCGACGACTACGCCGCCGCGGACGACAGCGGCTTCCCCGACTTCCTGGGCGCCACCTACGCGCGCAAGAACGTCCTGCGCTACGGCGAGAACCCGCACCAGGGCGCCGCGCTCTACGTCGACGGCACGGGCGGCCTCGCCGAGGCCGAGCAGCTGCACGGCAAGGAGATGTCCTTCAACAACTACACGGACACCGACGCCGCCCTGCGCGCCGCCTACGACCACAGCGAGCCCTGTGTCGCGATCATCAAGCACGCCAACCCGTGCGGCATCGCGATCGGCGCCGACGTCGCCGAGGCCCACCGCAAGGCGCACGCCTGCGACCCGGTCTCCGCCTTCGGCGGCGTCATCGCCGTCAACCGCCCGGTCTCCGTCGCGATGGCCGAGCAGGTCGCCGAGATCTTCACCGAGGTCGTCGTCGCCCCCGGCTACGAGGACGGCGCCGTCGAGATCCTCGCCAAGAAGAAGAACATCCGCGTCCTCAGGGCCGACCGCGGCCCCGTCAACGAGGTCGAGGTCAAGGCCGTCGACGGCGGTGTCCTGCTCCAGGTCACCGACCGCCTCCAGGCCGAGGGCGACGACCCGGCGCACTGGACCCTCGCCACCGGCGAGGCCCTGTCCGCCGAGGAGCTCGCCGAGCTCGCCTTCGCCTGGAAGGCGTGCCGCGCGGTCAAGTCCAACGCGATCCTGCTCGCCAAGGACGGCGCCTCCGTCGGCGTCGGCATGGGCCAGGTCAACCGCGTCGACTCCGCCAAGCTCGCCGTCGAGCGGGCCGGCGAGGAGCGCGCCCGCGGCTCCTACGCGGCCTCCGACGCCTTCTTCCCCTTCCCCGACGGCCTGGAGATCCTCACCGCGGCCGGCGTGAAGGCGGTCGTCCAGCCCGGCGGCTCGATGCGCGACGAGCTCGTCGTCGAGGCCGCGAAGAAGGCCGGCGTGACGATGTACCTCACCGGCACCCGCCACTTCGCGCACTGACGCCACACGGCTGTGGGGGCCCCCCGGGGCGGCGGG
>NZ_JBHYKM010000144.1:15502-17123 GCF_042741435.1 Streptomyces sp. NPDC058955
GCCACTCCGCGCCGCGCCCCCCCCGGGGGGGGGGCCCCCCGGGTCCGGGCGGCCCCCCCCCCCGTCTCTGGTCTAATGGTCAGGCCCTGGCCCGGCCGGCAGTAGTGGAGACGTGGTGTTGGACGTACTGAGACGACCGTCGGCGGACCCCGCCGGCGAACGGCCCGCCGAGGACACCGCCGCCGCGCCCGTCCCGTACCTCCCGTACGTGCTGATCGCGGCCGTCCTCACCGGCCTGTACTTCCTCTACTCCTGGGTGCAGTACGACCACTTCCGCACACCCTCCTGGGACCTTGGCATCTTCGGGCAGGCCGTCCGCTCCTACGCCGAGTTCAGGCTGCCCGTCTCCGACATCAAGGGACCCGGCTTCCCGATACTCGGCGACCACTTCAGCCCGGTGACGGCGCTCCTCGCCCCGCTCTACTGGCTCTGGCCGTCCCCGGTCGCGCTGCTCTTCGCGCAGGCCGCGCTCTTCGCCGGCTCCGCCGTGATCGTCGGCCGCACCGCCCAGCAGATCCTCGGCAGCCGGGCCACCGGCCTCGCCCTCACGGTCGCGTACGGGCTCTCCTGGGGCCTCCAGGAGGCGGTGAAGTCCGACTTCCACGAGATCGCCTTCGCCGTCCCGCTGCTCGCCCTCACCTGCCGCGCCCTGCTCCTCGGCCGCTGGACCGCCGCCGTCGCCTGGTCGGCGCCGCTCGTCCTGGTCAAGGAGGACATGGGGCTCACCGTCGCCATGGTCGGCGTCGTCCTCGTCCTCAAGGGGCAGAAGAAGCTCGGCGCCGCCCTCGCCGGCTTCGGCGTCGCCTTCTTCGCGCTCACCGTCCTGGTCCTCATCCCGGCCGCCAGCAAGCTCGGCCAGTACGACTACTGGGCCAAGATCGAGAAGACCGGCACCGGCACCGAGACCTCCCTCGGCCAGATCATCGGCTCCGCGCTGACCTCCGGCGACCGCTGGGAGATGGTCCTTCATCTCTTCGCGATCACCGGCTTCCTCGCGCTGCGCTCCCCGCTGGCGCTGCTGGTCCTGCCCACCCTCGGCTGGCGCTTCGTCTCCCAGGACGCCAACCACTGGGGCATGCACTGGCACTACAGCGCCGTGCTGATGCCGATCGTCTTCCTGGCTCTGGTCGACGCCGTCCGCGCGGTCCGCACCTCGCCGCGCCCCTGGCTCGCCGCGTACGGGAAGGTCGCCGTCGCCGCCGCCACGGCCGTCGCGCTCACCCTCGCCGCGAACCTGCCGCTGCGCGAGCTGCTGAAGTCCGGGACGTACGCCGCCGACCCCCGCGCCGACCAGGCGCGGGCGGCCGTCGCCGCGGTCCCCGAGGGGGCGAGCGTGGAGGCCGACGTGCCGCTCCTCGCCCACCTCACCGCCGACCACACGGTCTACTGGGTGGGCACCTCCAAGGGCGCCACCCCCGACTACCTCGCGCTCGACCTGCGCGGCTGGTCGGGCCAGACCTCGGACCCGGCCGTGACGGCTTCGCAGTTGCACCCGGAAGCGGCGTACGAGATCGTCCACCGCTCGGAGGGGTTCGCGGTGCTCAAGCGGAAGTAGCGGGTACGCGGAAGGGGGCCGGGGGGGGGGGGGAACAGGGCCCCAACACGTCCCACAACCCGGGGT
>NZ_JBHYKM010000145.1:0-14895 GCF_042741435.1 Streptomyces sp. NPDC058955
GGTGTGGCGCGCCCCCGATCTCTCCGCGTGGAGGTGTGTGGGCGGGGGGCGGCGGCTGGGGGGGGCGGGGGCGGCGCGCCGGGGGGGCCCCCGCCGGCCGGGTCGTTGACGTTGTGGTCGCCGAGGGCGAAGAAGCCGCCGTCCGCGCCGAGGTCGATGAGGTCGTCGCCGCCGGCGCCGCGCGCCGCCGTCACGCCCTCGCTGTCGCCGATCGCGTTGTCCCCGTCGCCCGCCCCGGCGAGCAGGATGTCGTCGCCGGCGCCGGTCGCGGAACCTTCGAGGGGCGCTGCCGAGTCGCCGAGGAGGCCGTCGTTGCCGCTGCCGCCCTCGATCCGGTCGTTGCCGCCGCCGGTGGCGTCGCCGCCGCCGAGGCTGAGGCTGTCGCCGTCGAGGTGGGAGTCGTCGCCGGGGCCGCCGAAGAGCTGGTCGTTGCCGCCTCCGGTCGCGTCGCCGTTGTCGGACTGGGAGTCACCGAGCAGGCTGTCGGCGCCGTTGCCGCCGTACAGGACGTCGTGGCCGCCGCCGACGGCCGGGCCGTTCTCCACGTACACGTCACCGTTCACGTCGTCGTCGCCGTCACCGCCGTCGAGGCGGTCGTTGCCGAGGCCGCCGGAGACCAGGTCGTTGCCGCCGAGGGCGCAGATGGTGTCGTTGCCGCCGCGGCCGTCGATGACGTCGGCGCCGCCGGAGCCGACGATGACATCGTTGCCGGGCGTGCCGGTGAGGGTGCCGGAGCCGGTGAGGGTGGCCGGCAGTCCGAGGCAGGTGGGCGGGGCGGCGACGGCGGTCGAGGGGGTGCCCAGGAGCAGCAGGGCCGCGGCCGCCAGGCCGGTGGTGAGCGGACGGGCCATGGAGGACCTCCGTGTCGCGGGTGTCGGCGCCGGGCGGCGCCCGTTCCGGACGATAGGGGCGCCGCCTGGGCCGGGCGACCGAGGCCCTGTCAACCGGGTGAGGGCCGGGGCCGTACGGGTGGCGGGCACGGCGGCGCCCCCGCGTACGGCCACCGATCGCCCGTCAGAGCACCGCGAGCCGGTCGACGAGGAGTTCCACCCTCGGTGCGGCGTCCTGCGGCAGCAGCCGTCCCGCCCGGGTGAGGGTCGCGAGGCCGTGCAGGGACGCCCAGAAGACCTCGGTGAACATGCCCGGGTGGACGCCGTCCCCGGCGACCTCGCCCAGGCTCTCCAGCAGCGCGGCGAAGGCGTCCTTCAGGGGTTCCGGCGTGTCCTCCTGCGCGTACGGCAGGCCGCCGTCGAGCTGGAACAGGGCGTCGTAGACCGCCGGGTTGCGCGCGGCGAAGTCGAGGTACGTACGGGCGAGGGCGGCGACCCGCTCGCGCGGGCCGTCCGCGGCGGAGGTCGCGGCCCGCACCGCCGCGGCCAGCTCGGAGGCGCCTTCGAGGGCCACGGCCCCGATGATCTCGCGCTTGCCGCGGAAGTGGCTGTAGAGGACGGGCTGGCTGTACTCGATGCGCTCGGCCAGCCGGCGGGTGGTGACGGCGTCCCAGCCCTGCTGCTCGGCGAGCTCGCGGGCCGTGGCCACGATGAGGCGCTCGCGCTCCGCCCGTTCGCGCTGCTTGCGTTCCTGTACCGACATGATCCGATCCTAGCACTGCTAGACAATCGAGCGGCAGTAGTACTAGCGTTGCCTCATCAGCTAGCAACGCTAGATCCCGGGAGGGGCGCCATGCTCAACGCACTTGAGGTCATCACCACCGTCGTCGTCGGCGTGATGGTGGGGGTGGAGTTCGCCGTCGCCGTCGTCATGAACCGGATCCTCGACGCACTCCCCGAGGACAGCGCCCAACTCGGCCACGCCCACGGGGGCCGGATGCTCGGCGCGGTGATGCCCGTCTGGTACATCGGCTCGCTCGTCCTCGTCGCGGTCTGGGCCGTCGCCGGATGGGGCCACGCGGGCACCGGCCTCGTCGTCACCGCCGGCGCGCTGCTGATCCTGAGCGTGCTCATGTCGGTCCTGCTGCTCGTCCCGATCAACAACCGGAACAAGACGTGGACCCCCGAGAACCGGCCCGCCGACTGGAAGGAGCAGATCGCTCGCTGGAACCGCTACCACTACGCCCGCGTGGCTGTGATCATCGCCGCCTTCACGTCGCTCGTCGCCGCCCTCGTCTGACCCCGCGCGTCCGCAGGATCCACGCAGCCCGTCAAGCCGGCGACGGCTTGCCACCCGCAAGGAGAAGAACGATGTCGCTGAAGAAGATCAACACCATCCTGGCCGCCGCCTTCGTCCTCTTCATCCTCTGGTTCGGCACGGAGTTCATCGTCAGCCCGGAGACGACGGCGCCGGGCTTCGGCCTGCCGAGCTGGCCGGCCGGCGACGGCGGCGGCTTCCTGGTCGTCAAGGGCGTCCGCGACGTCGTGATGGCGCTGGTCCTGGCCGTCCTGCTGGTGACGGGCCACCGCCGGGCGCTCGGCTGGGCGCTGCTGGTGATGGCCCTGGCCGCGTACGGCGACATGGCCACGGTCCTCTCCCACCACGGCTCCGTGGCCGCCGCGCTCGGCGTGCACGCCCTGACCGCGACCCTGATGGTGGCCAACGGCCTGCTGATCCTGCGCGAGACCGGCAGGACCGCGACCGCACCGGCGACACCCGCCCACCACCCTGCCTGACGGGCGGCACGTGACGAGCCGTCGTCGCACCGAAGCGAGAGGCCCCCGGCCCGGGACATCGCGTCCTGGGCCGGGGGCCTCTCGGTGCGCCGTGTGCGCGGGGGCGTCGCTGGGCGGGGACGGCTCTCTAGCCGACCGGCAGACCCAGGAACTTCGCCGGAGCGAGCGCGAGGAACTTCGACATCGCGGTCGCCAGGAGGGCCGCTTCGGGGCCGCCGGGCTCGGACGCGAGGCTGCGGAACGTCAGCTCCAGAGCCCGGTCGCCGTCGCGCACGAGAAGCGTGGTGATCCGGGCCTGCTGCCCCGCCGGGCCGGCGAGCATCGTGCGCATCAACGCCTCGTCGCCGAACTTCGGCTCCACGTCGAGCGGTTCACTCGCATCATCGGCCGGATCCACCACCAGCACGGTGATCTCCTGATCGCCGATGCTCATCGTCCACGCCGCGCACTCGGCGTAGACCCGCCGCATCTCGGCCATCCAGGCTGAGGTGGCCCCGGCCGCCCGCTCCGAGACGCCCTCGTCGACGACGATCGTGGAGTCCGCGTTCACGAACGAGGTGCGGACCTCCCGGTCGCCCTTGCCGGCGAACGCCCTGTTCAGCAGGGCGGTGAGCTCCGGGGTCGGGCCGGTCATCGGCGGCGGGTCCTCGTCCGACGAGGGCGAGTCCAGCTCTGCGAAATCGGCGAGGCCCGCAGCGGCCAGATCCGAGGCCGTGACCAACAGCTTCTCAAGGTCCTCGTGCGGAGGGGTGGTCGACGACTGTGCAGTGCCGGATGTGCTCACGAAGTTGCCTTTCGCCAAGCGGTGGTTGGTGCGTGGGGGCACCACCGTAACCCGCCGCCGCTCCGGAACGATCATGAAATTCGCGCCCATCCCGAGAACGGCCTCCTTCCGCCCGTCCCGTCCCTCACCGCCTCCGTCGAACGCGCCGTCACCGGCTCGATCACGTCAGGACGAAGCACCCTCGTCGCTCCAGCCGGCCGAGGACCGGCAGAGACGGGTCGATCCCGTTCCATCGCAGATCGAGCCTCTCCAGCGAGGGCATCCGGGCGAGCCAGTCCGGCACATGGCTGATGTGGTTGCTCCGCAGGTCCAGTTGGCGCAGGAGGGGGAGGCCTTCCAGCGGCCCCGGCACATCGACCAGGGCGTTCTCGCGCAGGTCCAGGTGGCGCAGTTCGACCAGTTCTCCTGTCGACGGCGGCAGGTGCTCGATCGCGTTCCCGCGGAGCCACAGCTCGCGCAGGCCGCGGAGCCGGCCGATGGTGTCGGGCAGGGTGGTGAGCCGGTTGTGCTGCGCCCTGAGCTCGACGAGGCCGGTCATGCCGCCGATGGCCTCGGGCAGGGCGGCGAGCGCGTTCTCGCCGACGTTGAGGTAGCGCAACCGGGCCAGGTTGCCGAGCGAGTCGGGGATCCGGGGCAGTCTGTTGTCGTGCAGGTACAGGCAGTCGCTGAGGCCGGTCAGCGTGCCGAGCTCGTCGGGGATCGACGTCAGCGCGTTGTGGCCCAGGTCCAGGGTGTTCAGTCGCTGGAGCCGCCGGATGTCCGGCGGGAGCGTGGTGAGTCCGTTGTCCGCGAGGATCAGGACGCGGAGTTCGTGCCGCTGCCAGACCGCCTCGGGCACCTCTCCGAGGTCTTGACGCCACAGGTTCAGCGCATCCTTCACGGCCTTCTCTCCTTCGTCGGCGGTCCTCGGCTCCGATCTTCTCCCGTCGGCGTCCCGACCCGCCTTCAGGGGACCAGGACGACCTTGCCGAGGTTGCGGCGCGACTCGATGAGATCGTGGGCGTGTGCCGCTTCGGCGAGCGGGATCGCTGCGGAGATGTGCGGGCGCAGCTTGTCGTCGCGGTGGAGTTCCCACAGTTCGTCGAGCCAGCGCGCGTACACCGCGGGCTCGTTCCGGGCGACGGCCGCCATCGGGAAGCCGATGACCGAGGCGCCCCGGACGAGCAGCTCGTACGCGTCGATCGTGCCGCCGCCCGAGCTGAAGGCGACCAGGCGGCCGCCGGGGGAGAGGGCGCGCACCGCGGGCCCGAGGAGTTCGCCGCCGACCCCGTCGACGACGAGGTCGACCGGATCGCCCCAGTGCTCGTCCCCGTAGACCACGACCTCGTCGGCGCCGAGGGCGCGGACGAACTCCGCCTTGTCCGCGGTGACGGTGACGGCGGCGGGCGTACGGACCCTGGAACGCTGCGCGGTGCTGGCGGAGCGGGCCAATGCCGAGCTCCTGGCGCCGCTCAGCGAAGCGGAAGGCCGGCAGCTGATGGCGCTGATGGCCCGGGTGTACGAGGCGTAGCACGCGCGGCGCGGTGCCTCCCGCGGGGCCGTGGCGGGAAGACGTCGACGTCGCTCAGTGAGCGGGGGAGGGCCGGGCGGCGGCCCGCGACGACGCCCTCACCCCTCCGCAGCCAGGCGCCGCACCACCGTCAGCGCCTCGTCCACCGCCGCGGGGATGTCCGTCACCGGGAAGCGGGCGTGCCGCACCACGCGGTCGCGGTCCACGACCAGGACGGCCCGCTTCAGCCGTAGCAGCTGCCCGGCGCGGAAGGTCGGCAGTCGGAGGGCGGCGGCGAGGTGCAGGTCGAC
This sequence comes from Streptomyces sp. NPDC058955, assembly GCF_042741435.1. Lineage (NCBI taxonomy): Bacteria > Bacillati > Actinomycetota > Actinomycetes > Kitasatosporales > Streptomycetaceae > Streptomyces > Streptomyces sp. NPDC058955. The sequence continues at coordinate 5,212 of NZ_JBHYKM010000145.1, forward strand.
GTCCGAGAGGAGGAGGAAGGGGAGGCCCTCCTCGACCGCGAACACCCGCTGCTCGTCGGGGCGTTGGGTGCTGACGCCGCGTACCTCCGCGCCCGCCGCGCGGAAGTCCTCGTACGCGTCCCGGAAGAGCCGGTTCTCCAGCGTGCAGCCGACCGTGCCGGGGATGCCGGCCCAGCCGTCCGGCAGGGGGCTGGGCCGCCCGGTCGCCGGATAGCAGAACAGGACCGTGGCCGCGTGGCCGGCCACCGGGTCCACCGGCACGCCGTCCCGGTGGCCCGGCAGCTCCAGGCGCGGCAGCCGCTCGCCCGCCAGGCCCGCGACGCGCCGCGCCTCCGCGCTCTCCTCGTCGGCGGTGCCGCTGAGCGAGCCGTCGCCGAAGACCCAGCGGTCCGCCCAGTCCTGCATCGACAGCAGCACCGGCAGCAGCCCCCGGCCGCTCTCCGTCAGCCGGTACTCGTGCCGCACCGGCCTGTCCTGGTAGGGGACCTTCTCCAGGACCCCCGCCTCCACCAGGTGTGCCAGCCGTTCGGTGAGCACCTTGCGCGAGATGCCCAGCTCCTCCTGGAGCGCGTCGAACCGGTGGTGCCCCCGTGCGGTCTCCCGGATGAGGAGCAGGCTCCACCAGTCGCCGACCACCGCCGCCGCCTGCGCGATCGCGCAGGCGGAGTCCCGTTCGGGCACCGACCTCATCAGGGCGTCTCCACTTCTCCGGCTCTCCGCGCGCTGCGGCCGCTCATCGGGACCATCTTGCGCCATGTGGTCAGTTCCCGATAGAAACTCACTCGGAGCGAGTGGGTTCCGAAAAGAGACTAACGACATCCAGGGGGTGGGCGCCGTATGAGCGGAACACGAGCGATCCCGAAGAACGACCGGCACGACGACCGACAGGAGGCATCGCCTCCGGGCGTCTTCTGGCGGTTCTGGGCCGCCGCCACCGTCAGCGGCGCCGGCTCCGCCGTCACCGCCCTCGCCCTGCCGCTCGTGGCCCTCACCGTCCTCGACGCCACCGCCTTCGAGGTCGCGCTGCTCGCCGCCGCCGGCCAGGTCTCCTGGCTGCTGCTCAGCCTCCCGGCGGGCGTCGTCGCACAGCGCGTACCACTGCGCCGGCTCCAGGTCGCGCTCGACCTCGTACGGTTCGCGGCGCTCGGGTCGCTCCCGCTCGCCTGGTGGCTCGGCACCCTCACGTATCCGCACCTGCTGCTCGCCGCGCTCGTCACCGGCGCGGCGACGGTGCTCTTCGACATCGGCAACTCGACCTTCCTGCCGGCCGTCATCCCGGCCCGGCAGCTGGCCGCCCGCAACAGCGTCATGTCCGGCACGCACGCCGTCACCGACACCGGCGGCCCCTCCCTCGGCGGAGTCCTGATCGGCGCGACCGGCCCCGTCGGCGCGCTCGTCGTGGACGCCGCCAGCTACCTGGCCTCCGCCGTGCTCCTGCGCACCCTCCCCGAGAGCCGCCCAGGACCCCGCACCGGCGAGAGCGCCCTCCGGCTGATGCGCGAGGGCTGGCGGTACGTGACCAAGCACCCGGTCATGCGGCCCTGCATGATCTGGGCGACCGCCGCGAACTTCCTCAACGCCGCCCTCGTCGCCCTCACCCCCCTCTACCTGGTCCGCGAGGCCGGCCTCGACTCCGTACAGCTCGGTCTCGTCCTCGCCATGGACGGGGTCGGCGCGCTCGCCGGCGCGGCCGTCGCGGTCCGGGTGACCTCACGCCTCGGCACCGCGTGGGGCATCATCGTGGCCGACCTGGCCGGCGGCGCGCTGCTCCTGCTCGCCCCGCTCACCACGTCGGCGGGGGACGCGTACTGGTTCGCCCTGGGCAACGCCGGCTTCGCCTTCGGCACCGTCATCGGCTCGATCACCACCCGCACCTACCGGCAGACCCAGTCGCCCCCGGAGCTGCTGTCCCGCGTGATGGCCACGGTCCGCTTCGTCTCCTGGGGTGCGCTGCCGCTCGGCGCGCTCACCGCCGGCCTCCTCGCCACCTACGCCGGCGCCCACACCGCCCTGTGGATCGTCTGCGCCGCCGCCTTCGCGCCCCCGCTCTACCTCTTCTCCAGCGGGGTGGGCCGCCACCGCGACCTCGCCTGACACCCGGACGGGTGTCGCTCCGCGGCCGGCGCGCGCCGACGTTCACCGAGGTCCAGGCCCCGGGGATGCGGGCCATGCGGGCGCCGGGGGACGCGGAGCACGGCATCCCCCGCCGATCAGGGGCACTCTGGAGGTATGAGCACAGCCCCGATAGTGGTGCACCCGCCTTCCCCTGGCGGCGGCAGAAGGGTCACCGCCCGCCAGGGCGGGATCCTCGGCCTCGCGTACAGCGACCGGGACGTCGTCGAGTTCCTGCGGCGCGCCGGCCTCGACGACGCCGACGCCCTGCTCGACGACCCCCGATGGGTGGAGTGGCGCGGCGGCCGGGCCCACGACTACGAGGCCGCGTAGCCACCCCGTGCTCACCATGGCCCATGCCCTGCGGGCCGCCGCCTTCATGGAGTCCTCGATCGGCGAGTGGCGCGACAGGGTCGGCCGTACGCTCGCCTCCTCGATCGGTACGTCCAGGGCGCGCGGCTGGGGTGGTCGACGCCGCGCCGCGGAGCGCGTAAATGCGTCGACAGCGCCCCGCGGCACCCGGCAGAGTGGCCGCTCGTGACGAGCAGTGAGCTGTGGACCCGTGAGACCGCCGACCGCTACGACACCGAGGAAGCCGAGATGTCCTCGGCCGCCGTCCTCGGACCGACTCTCGACTTCCTCGCCGAACTCGCCGCAGACGGGCGGGCATTGGAGTTCGCCATCGGGACCGGACGCGTGGGCGTCCCGCTCCGGGAACGCGGCGTGCCGGTGGCCGGCATCGAACTGTCCGAGCACATGGCAGCGGTGCTGCGGCGCAAGGTCGACGAGGACGCGCTCCCGGTCGTCATGGGCGACATGGCGACCACCGTCGTGCCCGGCGAGTTCACCCTGGTCTACCTCGTCTACAACACCATCACGAACCTGCTCACGCAGGACGAGCAGGTCGAGTGTTTCCGCAACGCCGCACGCCACCTGGCCCCCGGCGGCCGCTTCGTCATCGAACTGCTCTTGCCGCCCCTGCGGTTGCTGCCGCCCGGTCAGGTCGCGGTGCCGTTCGACGTCTCCGATCGGCACCTCGGCTTCGACACCTTCGACCTGGTCGAGCAGATCCTCGTCTCGCACCACTTCACCCGCGACGGCGACGACGGCCGCTACCGCCGCGGGAACTCCCGGCACCGCTACGCCTGGCCGTCGGAACTCGACCTGATGGCACGGATCGCCGGGCTGGAACTGGAGCGGCGCGTCGCGGACTGGGACGGGACGCCGTTCGCGCAGGACTCCACGAAGCACATCTCCGTGTGGCGCAAGCCGACGACCTGAGCCCGGGAACTCGGAGCTGGGTGCTGGGTCCTGCGGCCGTCGTCCAAGCGGGAGAAACGCCGCGAGGGCGAGTCCCTGCTGAAGCCGGTGCGGCAACTTATCGAGCCGGTCATACGATCCCTGATCGCCTACGACCATTGATCACATCGGAACATCCCGAGGGGGCCGGAGTGGCCCGCTTCGGCGCGCCGTGTGCTCAGCGCTTGATGATTCGGTCGAGGGTCTCGGCCAGCGCGGCCTTGACCGCCTCGCGGTGGTGAAGGGCCACCGGTTCCGACTCGGGGTTCGGCCGCACGCCCCGGTCCGCGAAGAGGTGGAGCATGCGCAGCGTGCGCAGGCAGTTGGTGAGGTGCGCGGGGACCGGGGTCGGGATGTGGTCGGAGCCGAAGTTGGCGGCGATCGGCTCCAGCCATGCGGTCGCGTCGTACTCGCTCATGTCGGACCGGGTGAGCACCCGGGCGAGTGCCCTGGCCAGCCGGTCGTCTTCCAGCTGGTCCCATATGTGGCCGGTGGGCGCCGTCAACCGCGCGGCGGCGAGGTCCAGCATCCGCACCGGATTCACCTCGGGATGGCAGCCGAACCGGTTCAGCAGGTCAGCGCCGTGCGCGACCGCGTGGAGCCAGCCAAGCTCCTCGTCGTAGCCACGCAGGTCCGTCTCGCTCGGGTACCACCGCTCGAAGGCGTCTACCCAGTCGGCCTTGAAGTCTCCTTTGGCCACGAGCATGTCGAGCACCAGCGGGGCGAACGTGCGGGCCTGGATCTCCGGGGCGGTGAAGCGGGCGGCCATCTCGTCCCCCAGCGCCAGCCTCCGGGGCTCGTCGATCACCCCGCGCTCTATCCAGGCCGAGAGGACGGAGTGAGGCGCTCCGTCCCGGATCTGCGGATCGGGATCCGCAAGGGCATCGGAGAGTATGCGCACCATGCCTTCCACGGGGCGGTCGGCCGGCACGGCGCAGTCAGCGGCTTCGATCTGGTTCCAGTTGATCACGGCGCGCAGGATAGTCCTGCGCCACCCTGCCGCATGGCGAACAAACCGTCTAGGAGGACGCACCACCGTCACGGCGCTGCCGTTGGCGGTGCTTGCGCATGGACACCTGGGACCCGCAGCCGGTGCTGCAGTACAGGCCCGCCCCATTGCGGGTGCGGTCGAGGAAGCCGAAGTGGCACGGCGGGTTCCGGCAAGCCTTGATGCGCCCCCAATCGCTGCTCTGCGCGAACGTCGTCACCGCGGCCAGTACCGTCCCGAACACGCGCGGCACCCCCGCCTGCGGCGAGGCCAGTTGCACACCGCCAGCCGTGACGACCGTCGCCAGAGGGTAGAGCGATCCCACGCGTCGCAGGTGCCGTTCGGCGCCCAGTAGCGGCTCACCCAGACTCTCCTCATCGCCCGAGTGCGCGAGCAGCACGGTCACCAGGGCGTCGCGCAGCTCGCGCGCGACCGCGGCGTCGGCGTCGGTCGCCACCGTCTCGCCGTCGAAGCCGAACTCGTCGTGCTCCGCCAGCCACGCCGCGAACGAGTCGCCGTCCGCGAACCGCTCCTGGCGGCCCGATCCGTCCGCGCGCGTGTTCACGAACGCGAGAACGGTCTCCACCGTCGGCGTGACGGTGCGCGGGCTGGGTTTCGGGGATCCGGGCGCGGTGCTGCTCATCCCCCCACGGTACCTCAGTGCGAGCTGAGCTAAGCCATCTAGTAAGCAACGTTTGCCCCCACCCGCATTGACGTGTTGCGAGCTAACCGCATACGGTCGCAACATGAACTCCAACCATCAGACCCACCTCCGCGTCTGGCTGATCACCGGCGCGACGTCCGGTATCGGTCGCGAACTGGCACTCCAGGCGCTGGAGAACGGCGACGCCGTCTCGGCCCTCGCCCGCGACACGTCCTCCCTGGACGAAGTGGCGCGGGCACACGGTGAGCGCCTGCTGCTCATCCCGGCGGACGTACGTGACGAGCAAGCCGTCCAGGACGCGGTGGGCGTCACGTGCGCACGGTTCGGCCGCATCGACGTCGTGGCCAACAACGCGGGATACGGCCTGTTCGGAGCGGTCGAGGAGGCGTCGGACGCGCAGGCCCGCGCCGTGTTCGACACCAACGTCTTCGGCGCGCTGAACGTGCTCCGCGCGACGCTGCCGGTGCTTCGCGCCCAGCGATCCGGGCACATCCTCCAGGGCTCGTCGGTCTACGGTCAGTCCGCCCACCCCGGCGTGGGTCTGCTCGCCGCCACCAAGTACGCGGTCGAGGGGCTGTCGGACGCGCTGGCGGCCGAGGTCGCGCCCCTCGGCATCAAGGTCACCATCATCCAGCCCGGCATGACCGCGACCCCCTTTCTGGCCAACCTCGACGTCGCGGACGGCCTGGACGACTACGACCCGACCGTCCGCGAGGTCCACAAGTCCATCGGAGAGCTCCCGGCGTCCGCCTTCTCCGCCGCGTCCCGGATCGCAGCGGGCATCCGGACCGCGGTCGATGCCTCCCGGCCTCCGCTGCGCCTGGCCCTCGGCAGCTCCAGCGCGGCAGGCATGCGCCCCGCTCTGGAGGCACGCATCGCGGACCTGGACGGCTGGCAGCGCGTGACCGACGCCGTCGACGAGTAGCGAGCGCGCTGCCCGGCCCGCGTACCGCCCGTCGACCCGACCGTGGTGATCGTGACCGTCACCGTCACCGCCACTGTCACGGCCTTCGCCCTGGCCGGCGGCGGGCTCGCCGCGGGCGGAGCCCGACGCCGGGAGCGCCTCCGCGCGGACGCCCCGTCCGGTTCGCCTGTGACATCAGGTGAACCGGACGGTGGTCGTCCGGCATCGATTTTCGGACGCCCGCCCGTATTCCCTTGCTCAATGGTCAAGAAGTGTTGACCATTGAGCGCATGCCTACCGATGAGCTCCCCGAGTCGTTCCACGTCACCACGGACGAGCAACTGCGCGCCGTCTCCAACCTCACCCGTCACCGGATCATGGCCGTGCTCCGCTTCGAGCCGGCGACGATCACGCAGATCGCCGAGAGGGTGGGACTCGCGAAAGGGAGTTCCAGCTACCACGTGCGGCTGCTGGAGCGGGCCGGCCTGGTGAAGGTGGTGCGGACGCGGAAGGTGCGCGGGGTCACCGAGCGGTACTACGCCATGGCCGCGCGGTCGATCGTGCTGCCGGACCCCGGCGAGGGAGGGCCGGATGTGCTGATGCGGCACGCCGTGGCGGACCTGGAGGCGTCTCCGGCCGGTGCCGAACGGCACGTCGGGATGGCGCATCTGCGGCTCACCGAGGAGCAGTTCGCCGAACTGGGCGCCCGGCTGCAGGCGCTGGCGGAGGAGTACAGAGAGCTGTCCGATCCCTCGCTGCCGGACGCGTCGCTCGTCTTCGCACTGTTCCACCCGGCATCGGGCGCGCAGGCCGAAGGGGACGCCAAGTGACCCCAGACATCGGGAAGTTGCCCACCGGCTTCGGACGGCTGTGGACCGCGCAGACGATCTCCTCGCTCGGCGACGGCGTGTCGCACGCGGCGCTGCCGCTGCTCGCGTTGACCCTGACCAGGGATCCGATGGCGCTCGCCGTCGTCACGGCCGCGGGGACGCTGCCGTGGCTGCTCTTCGGAGTGCTCGGCGGCGCGCTGGTGGACCGCTGGGACCGCCGGCGCGCGATGTGGGTCACGGACGCGGCACGCGCGGCGCTGCTCGCGATACCCGCGGCAGCGGCCGTACTCGACGTGCTGAGCGTTCCGCTGCTCGCGGCCGTCGCCTTCCTGCTCGGCCTCGGCGGACTCTTCTTCGACACCGCCGCCACCGCCTATCTACCGGATCTGCTCGACCGCGACCCCGCGCTCCTGGAGCGCGCCAACTCCCGCCTGCGCGGCGCCCAGACGGCCATGTCCGGCTTCGCGGGACCACCGGCCGGCAGCGCCCTGCTCACGCTGGGGAGGTCGCTGCCGCTGCTCGCCGACGCGGTGTCGTTCCTGATCTCCGCGCTGCTCGTACGCACCCTGCCCGCCATGCCCAGGCCCGTGCCGGAGGGACGGGAATCGCTGCTCACGCAGGCGCGGGCAGGCGCCGCGTACGTCTTCCGGGACCGGTTGCTGCTCGGGCTCGCGCTCCGCCCGGCGGTCGGCAACATCGCCTTCCTCGCCGTGGAGACCGTACTCGCCCTCTTCGCGCACGACCGCCTCGGCATCGACACCTACGGCTTCGGCCTGCTCCTCACGGCAGAAGCCGCCGGCGGCCTGCTCGGCGCGGCCATCGCCTCCTTCCTCGGCCGGCGACTCGGCACCGGCACCGCACTGGCCTGCACCGCCGCCGTCGAGGGACTCGCCATCCTGGGGCTGGCCGCCGCCCCGAACGCGTACGTCGCCGGCCTCGCGCTCGCCGTCTGCGGAGCCGGCATGGGCGCCACGATGGTGCTCGGGCCCTCCCTCCGGCAGGCGATCGTCCCCGCCCACCTGATGGGCCGGGTCGCCTCCACCTCCCGCATGCTCGCCATGTGCGCCGCCCCGTTCGGCGCCTTCCTCGGCGGCTGGCTGGCCACCACGTACGACATCCGCACCCCGCTCTACGCCGCCGCCGGCCTTCTCCTCGCGATGACGGCCGTCACCGCGACCATGACCAGCAACCGCCGGGTCGAGGCGGCGCTGCGTGCCGCCGCGCCGTCTGACGAAGCCCCCCACCCGCGACACGCGGCGCGTTGACCTCGGCGAGGCCGCCCAGACGGACGGCGCAGAGGGCGGTGCAGGGGACAGGGCAGGGGACGGGGCAGTGGATGGGACAGAGGGGGTCGATCGGGTGTCCGAAGCCCGTGGCCGATAATGGCCGGGTGGCGGTGCGGGGTGAGCACGGCTGTGCCTCGGAGCAGTGAGGGACTGGAGCGCCGCCACCTCGAAGTGCGGGGGGATCACGTGGTGTTGCAGGCTTCGTCCGAAGCCGTCGGGGCGGGCGAGGACGGGTTCGACTGGTTCCGCGAGACGGTCTCCAGCAATGTCATGCCCGTCATGCTCAGCACCCGCCGCACGGACGACTTCCGGGCGAGCGTCACCGACCTGGACCTGGGTGTGGTCCGGCTGACCGCCCTGGAGTTCTCGCCGGTGCACTCGCGCCGGACGTTGAGCCATGTCCGGCGCGGCGATCCCGAGCAACTGCAGCTGGCGTTCCCCACCCGCGGCACGTTCAGGGTCTCCCAGGGCGGCAACACATCGGTGGTCACCGGGGGACTCGTGCTCACCGACACCTCACGACCCAGCGCGGGGGCCTGCACGGGCGGGCAGGTCGAGACGGTCGTCCTGCAGATCCCCCGCCAGGCACTGGCGCTGCGGCCGAACAGGGTGGACCGCCTCCTCGCACAGAACCTGGCGGCGGACACGGGGTCGGGAGCCATCCTCGCCGACTTCCTGAAGACCCTGCTCGCGCGAGGCCCGAGCTGTCGGCCGGACGAGCTGCGCGGGATGGGTTCCCTCGCCCTCGACCTGGCCACCGCGTTCCTCGCGCGCCGGCTCGGCGACCCTGACGAGGCGCCTGGCGAGGCCCGAGCCCGCGAGACGCTGCAGCGGATCCACCGCTTCATAGAGAACAACCTGAGCGACCCGGGCCTGACCCCTCGCCTGATCGCCGACCGGCACCACATGTCCCTGCGGGGGCTGTACGTCCTCTTCGGCGACCAGCCCCTGACCGTCGCGGCGCACATCACCCGAAGCCGCCTGGAACGCGCCCACGCCGACCTCGCGCGCCAGGAGCTGAGCGGCCAGCACGTACAGACGATCGCGGCCCGCTGGGGCTTCTCCAGCGCCACCGTGTTCAGCAGGGGGTTCCGCGAGGCGTACGGGATCAGCCCCAGCGAACACCGGGCCCGTTCCCTGACCACCCCTGACACGCCGTGCACAGCAAGCCTGCACGCCACGCACACCACCGGGCGCTGATCGAACCTAGATTCACTTCTGGGAGCGCCGAACGGGCTGATGACGCACCGGTAGGGCCGCTGTCCAAGAATCCTTGACCGATCCAGCCGGAGGGAAAGCCATGGGTGCGGTGCGCTAACCAGGCAGTCCTGATACTGCACTTCAGGCCGGCGGTCGCCGTGATCGGACCGTAGCCACTCGACGTCAGGCTCAGCCCCGGCCGCGGGCGCGCCAACCCACCGGCCAGGCCCAACGGCCCAGGACCAGGCCGTGCTCCGAACCTCCCGTACGCACCGGCCGACAGCGCCGCCGAATGCCCGGCCGGCGGCACAGCCCCCGACGAACACCTGCGCGACGCGCCGCGGCTCGATCACCACCTGCCCGCTCACCCGTGCCCGTCCGCCACCACCGTCGCCGGCGGG
>NZ_JBHYKM010000145.1:14905-16993 GCF_042741435.1 Streptomyces sp. NPDC058955
GGGGCCGCGGCCCCAACACCACCGCCCCCAACACGCGGCCCCGCCCCCCACCACCTGCCCGGGGGGGGGGGCGCACGGGCCCGAGCGAACAACGACAGAGGAGTTCACATGAACGCTCGACTGAACATCACCGCGAGCCCGGTCGCGGCCAAGGCGTGGAAGCACATCATCGCGGCGAGCAAGACGCTCGGGGAGTCGTCCCTGCCGTCCGCGACGCGCGAACTCGTGATGCTCCGCGCCAGCCAGATCAACGGCTGCGCCGGATGCATCGACATGCACACCAAGGACGCTGCGGCCGCCGGTGAGAGCGCCGTGCGCCTCCACCTGGTCGCGGCCTGGCGGGAGGCCAGGGTGTTCACGGACGCCGAACGCGCCGCCCTGGAACTGACCGAGGAGGCCACCCGCATCGCCGACGCCGCCGGCGGCGTCAGCGACGAGGTCTGGGCGAACGCCGCGAAGCACTTCGACGAGGACCAGCTCGCCGCCCTCGTGACCCAGATCGCCCTGATCAACGCCTTCAACCGCGGCAACGTCATCATCCAGCAGCCCGCTGGCGGTTACGAGCCCGGCCGGCACTGACAACCCGCCGAAGCACCCCCCGGCCGCCGCAGGGCCGGATCCCCGCTCACCCCGCAAGGAAGAACCCGATGAACCTCGTCCTCTGGATCGTCACCGGACTGCTCGCCGCCGCCTACCTCCTCGGCGGCGCGTTCAAGGTGATCACACCGAAGGAGAAGATAGCCGCGAGCGGAGCCGGCGCACGATGGGTCGAGGACTTCAGCGCCGGCGGCGTCAAGGCCATCGGAGTCCTGGAAGTCCTGGCCGCGGCGGGCCTGATCCTGCCCGCCGCACTCGACATCGCACCCAGCCTGGTGCCGATGGCCGCCCTTGGGCTGGTGCTGCTCATGACGGGTGCGGCCGTCACCCGCTTCCGCCGCCACGAGCCCAAGCCGGTGGCGGTGGACCTGGTGTACGCCGCCCTCGCCGGTTTCGTGGCGTGGGGCCGCCTCGGCCCGGAGTCCTTCATCGGCTGACGGGTACGCCGCCGGGCAGAGTGCCCGGCAGGGGGTGGGAACGGTGGAACGGCATGCTCCGCCACCTCCGGCGTGCGCCTACGAAGCCGGACAGCCTTGCGGCCGCAAGGGCTTACAGCAAGGGCCCCATCCGCGAGTACCTGCGACGGCGGGGAATCCGTCACACCTTCCCGGAAGAAGACCGACAACCAGACGGCCCGTCTGCGCAAAGGCGCACGCGGTGGACGGCCGCCTGCCTTCGATGAGGATCGCTACAAGCAGCGCAACAATGTAGAGCGGGCGATCAACCGCCCGAAGCAGTGTGGGCGGTCGCCACTCGCTACGACAAGCGCGGTTACGCCTTCCTCGACACCGCCGACGCCGCGACCGCCGCGATCTGGCTACCGAACCTGAGCTTCTATGCGACCCAGCAGTAGACGCTCTGGTTCTGGCACCGGGCACTTCTGACGAGAGCAGCCAGATCACCCACGATCGCTTCGGCGATCTCGGTGTCGATGTCTTCGCCGTCCTCTGCCCGCAGCCGAGTCCACGAGGCAGCGATGTCGCTCAACCTGGCATGCCCGGCGTCCGCGAGTGCAGTAATCAGGCGAGGCGAGAGTGCGAAGACGACGCACCCGCCGTCGTCCTGGCCGGCGACGATGCGCGGCTCACCGGCTTCGACGAGTTCCTCGAAGCTGTCGCCGACCAGAAGGCATTCCCACTCGACCACGGCTTCTTCGGGATCGACGTTGCCGAAGGAGAGCGACTCGGATGCCCGTCCCGGCCCCGTCTTGAGGGCCTGACCCGCTGACGTGTCGTCCGGCGCCACGAAGAACTTCACGATGATGCTCACCCGGGCATCATCCCCGACTGTCCACAGCCATGATCGGCCGGACAAGTCCCAGCTGATCCCGGCTCGCGAGCCACCTGGATGTTGATGCCGTCGAAACCGTCGACGGCACATGTCATGCCTCAGTCTGAGTGAGCGTTTGATTCTCGGTTGTCTGTTTCGCTTGTGGTCAGGTGTCGCGCCAGTTGGGTGTGTTCTGTTGGGTGAGGCGTCGGGTCATGAGGT
>NZ_JBHYKM010000146.1:0-361 GCF_042741435.1 Streptomyces sp. NPDC058955
CCGCGGCGGGGGGCCCGCGCCCGGGCTATGCGCCCCCCCCCCCCGGGGGGGCCCCGTCCGGACATGCGGTCCCCGCGCGCGTGCCCGCCGTCCGGACATGCGGTCCCCGCGCGCGTGCCGCCGTCCGGGTACGCCGGTCGGCCCCCCGCCGGTCGCCCCCGGGCTCCGTCGCGGCGACCCTGGGAGGGTGCGCGGCGGCGGTCCGGCGACCGGTCAGGAGTACTCAAGGTGACGCACCCTCGGGGAGCGGCGGGCGGTGGGCGGGGGGGGGGGGGGGGGGCCCCGCCCCCCCCCCCCCCCCCCGGGCGCCCCGGCGCCGGCGCGCGCGCCGCCCGCGGCCCGCCCCCCCCCCCCGCGCGGC
>NZ_JBHYKM010000146.1:371-16831 GCF_042741435.1 Streptomyces sp. NPDC058955
TCGCCGCCGCGGCCACTGGAGAGAATAACACCGGCCCCCCCCGGGGGGGGGGGGGGGGGGGGGGGGGGGCGCGCCCCCCCCCCCCGGCCGGCGCATCGCCCGGTCCGGTGCGCCCCGGGGGCCGTACGGGCGCGATCCGCACCCCCCGGCCGCCCCCTTCGGGGCCACCCGCAGGTTCCTGCGGGCGCTGCCGCCGCTGATCATCGTCGGCGGGGTGCTCTTCGACCTGTCCACGCCGCCCTCGTACACGGCGGCGCCGCTCTTCTCCGCCGCCCCGCTGGTCGCGGCCCCGTTCTTCTCCCGGCTCACGACGCTGCTGACCGGGCTCGCGGCGATCCTGGCCTCGGTCGGGCTGCACGCGTACAACGGCACGCTCTCCGACGTGCCCTCGCTCACCGAGACCCTGACCGTGGTGACCGTCTCGGCGCTGGCGCTGGTGATCAACCTGGTGGTGCGGCGCAGCGGGGAGCGGCTGGCGTCGGCGCGGGTGATCGCGGAGGCCGCGCAGCGGGCGGTGCTGCCGATGCCGGCGGAGCGGATCGCGGGGCTCCAGTGCGCGGCCAGGTACGAGGCGGCGCAGGCGGACGCCTTCATCGGCGGCGACCTGTTCGCGGTGCAGGACACCCCGCACGGGGTGCGGCTGGTGGTCGGCGACGTGCGGGGGAAGGGCATGGACGCGGTGGAGGCGGTGGCCGTCGTCATCGGGGCCTTCCGGGAGGCAGCCGAGCAGGAGGCGACGCTGGAGGGAGTGGCGCAGCGGCTCGAACGGGCCCTCACACGGGAGGGGACCCGGCGGGAGGGGCTGGACGCCTTCGAGGGGTTCACGACGGCGGTGCTCGCGGAGATCCCGCGCGAGGGCGAGCGCGTCCGCCTGGTGAACCGGGGGCATCCGCCGCCGCTGCTGCTGTACGGGGACGGGCGCCTGGAGGCGATCGAGCCGGCCGAGGCGGCGCTGCCGCTCGGGATGGGGGAGCTGTCGGTCTGGCCGGACCGGGCCGACGAGCGGTCGTACCCGCCGGGCGCGACGCTGCTCTTCTACACCGACGGGCTCTCGGAGGCGCGGGACCCGAGCGGCGTCTTCTACGATCCGGCGGACCGGCTCGCGGGGGCGGTCTTCCCCGGGCCGGAGGAGCTGCTCGACGCGCTCGTGGACGACGTGCGGCGGCACACCGGCGGGGGGTCGACCGACGACATGGCGCTGCTCGCGGTGAGCCGGCCGGCGGCCGGGGCCCCGGAGCGGCGGCGGACGATGCCGGTGGTGCCGCCCGGGCCGGCGGGTTGACGGGGACGGGCGGGACGGGCGGAACGGGCCGTCATCACGGTCCGTGGTCACGAGGTGTCACAGCGATAACAATTGACATAACGTCAGATTCTCGGGGTTTGCCGGGGCCTCACTGAAGGGGGGTCAACTCGGGCGAATCCCTGCCAATTCAATGAATGATCAAGAGGAACGGCTTGGAATCGGACCGCCGTGTCTATTAACGTTCGATAACGCAGCGCGGTCGTCCCAGCCGTCGCAAGAGGCGGCTCCGTGCGCACGTGCCGAATCCCGAAAGGGAACCGGGGAACCATCCCTTGGGGTGAATCGGGCCCCTCGCACCTCCCCCGTGCGAACACGCCCGTAGGAGACCTTCCTGCTCCGAACCCGTCAGCTAACCCGGTAGGCGAGAAGGAAGGAAAGGAGCGCGCCCCCGTGGCGTCCAACACCCCCGTACCCGGAGCCCCCTTCGACCCCTTCGGCGGCCCGGGTGCCGTCGGAGCGGACGACCCGGCCGGCGCAGCGTCGGGCACGTACGCGTACGACACCGCCTCCTTCACCCCCGCGCCCGGGGAGTGGAACCCGACCGAGGGCTCCCTGCGCGCCGAGAGCCGCGCCGGCGGCCGGCACCGGGTCGTGAAGCAGCGCTCCAACTTCGCCCGCTCCTCCACCGTCCTCGGCGTCGGCGTCATCGCCGCCGTCGGCGCGGGCGGCCTCGCCACCGCGCAGGAGAAGCCCCCGGTCGCGATCTCGCTCCCGGACCTCCCCGACCTGGGCCTCCCGGACGCCCACGACCTGCCCGGCGTCGGCTCGCTGCTGCCCGGCGGCGACGAGGAGACCGCCGAGGCGCAGGACTCCGCGCCGGTCGCCACGGGCGGCGCCGGCGCGAAGCCGCTCACCTCGATCACGTACACCGCCCCGGCCGACACCGACACCGCCGGCACCGCCGCCACCGGGGAGCGCACCGCCTCCGCCGCCGACGCCGGCGAGGCCCTGCGCGCCCGCATCCTCCAGCAGGCCGAACAGCAGCAGCAGGCCGCCGTCGACGCCGAGAAGCTGGCCGCCGAGAAGGCCGCCGCCGAGAAGGCCGCGGCGGACGCCGCCGCCCAGGCCGAGGCCGCCGCCAAGGCGGAGGCCGAGGCGAAGGCCAAGGCGGAGGCGGAAGCGGAGGCGAAGCGGCTCGCCGAGGAGAAGGCCGAGGCCGAGCGGATCGCCGCCGAGAAGGCGGAGGCCGAGCGGCTCGCCCAGCTGGCCGCCAGCTACTCGATGCCGCTCTCCTCGTACACGCTCACCTCCACCTACATGCAGTCCGGTTCGATGTGGTCCTCCGGCTACCACACGGGCCTCGACTTCGCCGCCCCCACCGGCACCCCGCTCAAGGCGGTGCACGGCGGCACCATCAAGTCGGCCACCTACTCCGGCTCGTACGGCTACCGGATCGTCCTGGAGCTGGAGGACGGCACCGAGATCTGGTACTGCCACCTCTCCTCCATGACCGTCGCCGCCGGCCAGACCGTCTCCACCGGCGAGACCATCGGTCGCGTCGGCGCCACCGGCAACGTCACCGGACCCCACCTCCACATGGAGGTCCACACCCCGGACGGCTCGGGCATCGACCCGGCCGAGTGGCTGCGGTCCAAGGGCCTGACGGTCTGAGCCCGCCTTCCGGCCGGGGTTCAGGCTCCTCGACCGGAATACGCCCGGCGGTGCACGGAGTTGATTTCTGCATGACCTCGACTCTGCGCCCGCTGGGCACCTCCGACCTGCGCGTCTTCCCGCTCGCCCTCGGCGGCAACGTCTTCGGCTGGAGCGCCGACGAGGAGCGGTCCTTCGCGGTCCTGGACGCCTACGCGGCCGCCGGCGGCAACTTCGTGGATACCGCCGATGTCTATTCGGAGTGGGTCGAGGGCAACGAGGGCGGCGAGTCCGAGACGATCATCGGCCGCTGGCTGGCCGCCCGCGGCAACCGCTCCGACATCGTCGTCGCCACCAAGGTCGGCGCCCACTCCCCGCTCAAGGGCCTGGCCGCCGCCACCATCAAGGCCGGCGCGGAGGAGTCCCTGCGCCGCCTCGGCACCGACTACATCGACCTGTACTACACGCACTTCGACGACGAGACGGTCCCGGTCGAGGAGATCGTCACCGCCCTCGACCAGCTCGTGAAGGACGGCAAGGTGCGGGCCGTCGCCGCCTCCAACATCTCCCCGGAGCGGCTGCGGGCCTCCCTCGACTTCGCCGAGGCGGAGGGCCTCGCCCGGTACGTGGCGCTCCAGCCCGAGTACAACCTCGTGTCGCGCGAGAAGTACGAGGGCCCGCTCCTCGACACCGCCGCCGACGCGGGCCTCGCCGCCGTCCCGTACTACGGCCTCGCCGCCGGCTTCCTCACCGGCAAGTACCGGCCCGGCCGGACCGTCGAGAGCGTCCGCGCCTACCGGGCCTCCGCCCTCGCCGAGACCGCGCGCGGGCAGGCCGTGCTCGCCGCCCTCGACGAGGTCGCCGAGGCCCACGGCGCCGAGCCCGCCACCGTCGCCCTCGCCTGGCTCGCCTCCCGCCCCACCGTCGCCGCGCCGATCGCCTCGGCCCGCACGGTCGAGCAGGTGCCGGCACTGGTCGCGGTCGCCGACCTGACCCTGACGGCGGCCGAACTGGCCCGCCTCACGGCCGCCTCGGAGACCCCCGAGGGCTAGCCCTTGTACGGGTTGTAGCCGCCGTAGTCGAGGTACTGCGGCGGCACCCACACCCGGCCGGTGGCCCGCGCCGCGTACGACAGCGCGGGGGAGGCCATCGCCCGGCGCTCCCACAGGTGGTGCAGCAGCTCCTGCTCCCGCGCGGCGAAGTCGGGCACCGGGACCGTGCCCCGGCGGGCCCGCTCGCGCAGGAACGCCAGGGTGGTGGCGAAGGACTCGTACTCGCCGACCGTCCGCGCCCCCGCCTTCCCGTACGTACGCGACGCCACCGCCCGCGCGGTGCGGCGGGCCCGCATCGAGGAGAGCGCCAGCGGCTCCTCCGGGGAGAGCCAGCCGGCCGCCGCGTACGCCGGCAGCACCCCGGCGATCGTCCGCAGCTCCTTCTGCCGGCTCCACACGGCCAGCCAGGTCAGCAGACCGAAGGCCGGCACCATGAAGATCCCGTACACGGCGTAGAAGGCGAGCGGGCCGCCGAAGGTCGCCGAACCGTTCCACAGCGCGTGGACGCCCATCGCGAGCAGCAGCCCGGCGAGCGGCAGCAGCACCTTGCGCGGTCTGCGCACCCTGCCGCGCGGGGCGAGCGCGGCCAGACCGAAGCCGATGCCCGTGAGCACCGTGAAGAGCGGGTGCGCGAACGGCGACATCACGACCCGGACGAAGAAGGTGCCGGCGGTGACCGCGCCGATCCCGCCGTCCCCGAGGTCCTGGTCCTCGCCGAAGGCGTTGCCCAGGTAGAGGATGTTCTCGGTGAACGCGAAGCCGGTCGCGGTGAAACCGGCGATCACCACCCCGTCGACCAGGCTCCGGAAGTCCCGCCGCCGGAAGAGGAAGAGCAGCAGGATCGCGGCGGCCTTCGCGGACTCCTCCACCACCGGGGCGATCACCGTGGCGCCGAGGTCGTCGGCCGAGCCCGGGTCGGCGGTCGCGGTGGCGATCCAGCGGACGGCGAAGGAGTTCGCGAGGATCGCGACCAGAGCGGCGGCGAACGCGCCCCACGCGAACGCGAACAGCAGGTTCTTCCACGGACCCGGCTCGACCCGGTCGAGCCAGCGGAACGCCGCCATGAGCAGCGGTACGGGAAGCACCGCGAGGCCCAGCCCGACGAGGAAGCCCTCCGTGCCGGTCTGCTCCCGCACCAGCGCCAGGATCACCAGGGCGCACAGCGCGAGGAGCGTGATCACGGCGACGGCCCGCACGATCCGGCTCCGCCAGAACGCCCGGCGGGGCCGGTACCGCCACTGGCTCCGGTCGGCGGCCACGGCGAACGCGGGCTCGTCCCCGTCCCGCGCGGGCACGTCGGCGGCGAGGGCCGCCCTCGCGTCGGCGGATGTCTCCTCGGCCGGTGGGCCGGCCTGCGCCGGGAGGAAGGCCGGGGCCGTGGCCTGCGGGTCGGCGGTCGGCTCGGGCTGGGGTGGCGGCATGGGGTGCGTCACGGACCGACCCTAACGACCCGCACCGACAGGAGCGACGGGTTACCGGAGGAAGGGCTACTTCCGCCGGAAGAGCAGGTCGTGCACGACGTGCCCCTTGTCCAGGCCCTGGCCCTCGAAGCGGGTGAGCGGCCGGAAGTCGGGGCGGGGCGCGTAGCCGCCGTCGGGCGCGGTGTTCTCGAAGTCGGGGTGCGCCGACAGCACCTCCAGCATCTGCTCCGCGTACGGCTCCCAGTCCGTGGCGCAGTGCAGCACCCCGCCCGGCTTCAGCCGGGTCGCCAGCAGGGTCAGGAACTCCGGCTGGATGAGGCGCCGCTTGTGGTGCCGCTTCTTGGGCCACGGGTCCGGGAAGTAGACGCGGCAGCCGTCGAGGGCGGCCGGGTCGAGCATCTCGCGCAGCAGGATGATCGCGTCGCCGTTGGCGACCCGGACGTTGGTGAGCCCGTTGCGGTCGGCGAGCCCGAGGAGGTTGCCCTGCCCCGGGGTGTGCACGTCGACGGCGAGGATGCCGGTGCCGGGGTCGGCGGCGGCCATCTGCGCGGTCGCCTCGCCCATCCCGAAGCCGATCTCCAGGACGACGGGCAGTCCGCCGAACAGCTCGCGCAGGTCCAGGACCCGCTTGCCGTCGATGTCCAGGCCCCAGTCGGGCCACCGCTTCAGCATCGCCTCGGCCTGGCCGGCCGTCACCCGGCTCCGGCGCGGCTGGAAACTCCGGATCCGCCGCTCGAAGTGCGCGCCGGCGGGGTCGGGCGAGGGCCCTTCTCCGGGCGCGAACATACGACTGCCGCGCCGAACGACGCCCTCACTACGCTTCTCATGCTCCTCAACCACAATGCGGCCCATGGTACGGGCCCCACCCCGAGGCCGCGGCCCGCGCCCGCGCCGCTCCGTTGTGGGCTGCGCCCCAGGCCCCGGCGGCCGCCGCCGTTTCGTTATGGGCTGCGCCCGGCGTGGGGTGGCCGCCGTTTCGTTGTGGGCAATCGTTCCGCTGGGGCGGAACGGGTGGGCACAACGGAACGGCACCCTTAGCGGTGCCTCCGCGCCCCGAGCCTGGACCCGCACCCGTACGGAGCCGTACAGCGGGTGCGGGTTCAGGCGCAGGAGCCTAGGCCCGGCGGAGGGGCGCCGTTCCGTGTGCCCACCCGTTCCGCCCTGCGGAACGCCTGCCCACACGGGGGGTGCGGGAACGGGCGCGGCCCGGAAGACGGCGCGCCGGCGCGGAAGGCGGGCGGGTCAGAGGTGGGTCAGGGCTCGGTGGGCTATTTCTCGGCCTATGGGGAGGGACGCCGTCGCCGCAGGCGAAGGCGCGTTCAGGACGTGCACCGTCCGCGCCGCCTCCCGGATCAGGAAGTCGTCCACCAGCGTCCCGTCCCGCAGCACCGCCTGCGCCCGCACCCCCGCCGCCGCCGGCCGGAGGTCGGACTCGGAGACGCCGGGCAGCAGCCGCCGCACCGCCTCGGTGAAGGCCCGCTTCGACAGGGAGCGGCGCAGCTCGCCCGCGCCGTACTTCCAGTGCCGGCGGGCGATCGCCCAGGAGCCGGGCCACGCGAGCGTGCCGCCGAGCTCGCCGGGGCGCAGGACCCCCCAGTCGTAGCCCTCGCGGGCGAGCGCCGGCACCGCGTTCGGCCCGATGTGGACGCCGCCGTCGATGCCCCGCGTGAGGTGCACGCCGAGGAAGGGGAAGGCGGGGTCCGGCACGGGATAGACCAGGCCCCGCACGAGCGAGGGGTCGGCCAGTTCGTAGTACTCGCCCCGGAAGGGCACGATCCGCATGCCCGGGTCGTCGCCGGCGAGCCGGGCGACCCGGTCGCAGTGCAGCCCCGCGCAGTTGACGAGGACCTTGCCGCGCAGGATCCGCTGGTCGGCGGTGCGGACGGCGACGCCCCAGGGGCGCCGGTCCACGGCCGTGACCTCCGCCCCGTACAGGATCTCCGCGCCGGAGGACTCGGCGAGCTGCCGGGCGACCGCCTTGTAGTCGACGACGCCGGTCGTGCCGACGTGGATCGCGGCGAGGCCCCGCACCCGCGGCTCGTACGCGGCGATCTGCGACGGGCCGAGCTCGCGCACCGGGATGCCGTTCTCCCGCCCGCGCTGGACCAGCGCGTGCAGCCGGGGCAGCTCCTCGCGCGCGGTGGCGACGACGAGCTTGCCGGTCACCTCGTACGGGATGCCCCACTCGGCGCAGAACTTGACCATCTCGGCCGCGCCCTCGACGGCGAACCGCGCCTTCAGGGAGCCGGGCCGGTAGTAGATGCCGCTGTGGATGACGCCGCTGTTGCGCCCGGTCTGGTGGCGCGCGGGGCCCTCCTCCTTCTCCAGGACGGCGACGCGCGTGCCGGGGGCGGCGCGCTGGAGCGCGTACGCCGTCGACAGACCGACGATCCCGCCGCCGATCACCAGCACGTCACAGTCAAACACCAGCGCCACCTCCCACCCCTGATAGTGCACTGGCCCACTGACATTCCCGCTAAACGCCCACGTCGTGGGATGCGCGTCACGCTTTCGGGCGCGCCCCGCCCCGAGCCGTCACTCCCCGGTGCGCGCCGTCACGCCGGGGCGACCAGCAGGGGCCGGGCCCGCTCCCGCAGCTCCATCACCCGCGGCTCGTGCCCGTACGGCTCCAGGCGGTGGAGCAGGTCCCGTACGTACTCGGTGGTCCGCGCGGAGGAGATCCGTCCGGCCACCTCCACCGCGCGCGTGCCCGCCGCGCAGGCCGCGTCGAGGTTGCCGGACTCCAGCTCGGCGACGGCCGAGACGACGAGCCGCAGCCCGTGCGAGCGGACGAACTCCTCCGTCGGCCGGGACAGCGCCTGCTCGGTGAAGCGCCGCACCTCGCGCGGCATCCGCAGGTCCCGGTAGCACTCGGCGGCGTCGGCGCAGAACCGGTCGTACGAGTAGAAGCCGAGCCACGTCGGGTCGGCGTCGCCCTCCCGGGAGCGCTCCAGCCACCCCTCGGCGGACTTCAGCGCCCCCGCCGCGGCGGGCCCGTCGCCGGCCTTGGCGTGCGCGCGGGCCTCGACGAGCCGGAAGAAGGACATGGTGCGGGCGGTGGCCAGCCCCCGGTTGCGCTCCAGCGCCGCCTGCGCCAGGTCCACCCCCTCGTCGGCGAAGCCCCGGTAGATGGCCTGGAGGGACATCGAGGCGAGGACGTACCCGCCGAGCGGCACGTCGGCGGCGGCCCGGGCGAGCCGCAGCGCCTGGATGTAGTACCGCTGGGCGGCCTCCTGCTGGCCGGTGTCGAAGGCCATCCAGCCGGCCAGCCGGGTCAGCTCGGCGGTCGCCCCGAAGAGCGCCCGGCCGACCTCGTCGGAGTAGGAGCCGAGCAGCAGCGGCGCCGCGTCCACCCGCAGGCACTCGGGCACCATCGACGAGCGCCAGTCCCCGCCGCCGTACTTGGAGTCCCACTTGCGCGCGTCCTCGGCGGCCTCGCGGAGCTTGGCGACGTCGCTGTGGCCCACGCGCGCGTGCTCCCCGCCGCCGGCCGGTCCTGGGCCGCCGCCCGGCCGCCCCGCCTCCCGCTCCACCGACGGGTCGGCGGGGGTGATCAGCCACCGGGACGCCGGCGTCGCGTAGGCGCTCACCGAGAAGGAACCGGCCAGCGACTGCCAGATGCCGCCCCCGCCGGCCCGCCGCCCCGCCAGGTCCAGCCGGTAGAGGTCGGTGGCGGCGCGGACCGCCTCGCCGACGTCCCGGGGGAAGGCGAGGCCCACCTCCGGCGCCGGGTCGGCGTCCGCGAGCCCGATCTCGTGCAGCGGCACGGGCCGGCCCAGCTTCTGCCCGATCGCGGCGGCGATCAGGTGCGGCGCGGCGCCCTGCGGCACCATTCCCTTGGAGACCCATCGGGCCACCGAGGTCTTGTCGTAACGAAGCGTCAGCCCCCGCTGCGCACCGAGGTCGTTGACGCGCCGGGCGAGGCCGGCGTTGCTGATTCCCGCGAGGGCGAGAACGGCGCCGAGCTTCTCGTTCGGCCCGCGTTGCTCCCTGGACATGGCGCCACCCCTCGACATCCAGACGGCCGCCGCGACGCCGGGCATAGGCGGGCGGCATTCGTAAACACAGCGTAGTTCGCCGCATCCCCACCGTTAAGGGGCGGAGTTCCGTATGGCGAGATTGTTGTGTGACCAGCCGACCGGAGCGGCCCGTCGCCCGGTCCGTGCTCCGGCCGTGTGGCCGTGCGCCCGGCCGTGCGCTCTCGCCGCTCCGGGCCGGGACGGCTTCCATGAGTGCTGCGTGGGTCGGCCCGTCCGGCCGGGAGCGGAGCCCTCTCGGGCACCTGGTCCCGTACCGGTGGGCTGGGGGACACCGCCGCTCCATTCCCCGCGGGCGGCGGACGGCGCCGGGGGGCGGGTCGCCTCCCGGACTGCCGGAGGACCGGACCGCCGGCGGGCGTGCGGAGCCTCCGGGCGGCCGCCGCCTCCGTGATCCCTTCAGCACCTGACGGCAGGTCAAACCTCGTGCCAGGGACGAGAATCGGCCGAATCCTCCGCCGTCGGAGCCGTATCGCGGCCCGCCCCGCCCGTCCCGCCGCCCGTCACCTCCGCGCCACCGCGCGCCCCCGGTCGGCCAACTGGCCCATGCCAGGGGCGCATTCGGCTTTCGCGCGCGTGCACCCGGACCCCGCCCCGTGCGCCGTTGTCATGGCAGCATGGCCCCACCGAAACGGACGTGGAGGCGCCGATGCGATGGCTGGTGGGCTGGAGCAGTGTCGCCGCGGGATACGCCACGACCGCCGGCGCACGCCCCGGAGCGGCGAACGGCGCACACGCGTACGGCTCCGGGACACCGCCCCAGGCCCAGCCGTTCGCCGAGAGCGGCGGGCACGTCGGGGGGCGCACGGTGCAGCCGGTGGGCGCACAGCTCCTGTGGGGCGACCCCGACCCGCTGTGGGCGGTCGGCGACTGGCGCCCCGACGAGGTGCGGGTGGTCTCCCTCGACGACGGCACCCGGCTCGCCGTCCTCGGCTGCTGCGCCGCGAGCGACGACGACCTCCGCCGCGGCCTCGTCACCGCGCGCGGCGGCGCCCTGCGCCACCTCACCGCCTGGCCCGGCAGCTACACCGCCGTCGTCAAGGCCGGCCGCCGGGTCACCGTCACCGGCGACCTCGCCGGCGCCCGGCCCGTCTTCCACACCCCCTGGGAGGGCGGCACCGCCTACGCCACCGCCGCCCTCCCGCTCGCCGACCTCGTCGAGGCCCAGCTCGACATCGGCCACCTCGCCGCGCTGCTCGCCTGCCCCGAGTCCCCGGAGGCGCTGCGCGACTCCACCCCGTACGAGGGCGTCCGCCGCGTCCCGCCCGGCCACGCGCTGATCCTGCGCGAGGGCTCCCGCGAGATCGCCGGGTACGAGACGGTGGCCTCGCTCGCCGTCGCCGCGCCGCAGGCCGACCCCCGGCAGGCCGTCGAGGCCGTCCGGGACGCGCTCGTGGAGTCCGTACGGGCCCGGCTCACCGCCCCCCGGCACGCGCCCGAGGCCCCGCTGCCGGACCCCGGACCCGTCCCCGGCATGGGGCCCGCGGACCGGCGGGCGGCACGCGGCGCGGGCCCCGCGCCCGGCATCGGCGCCGACCTGTCGGGCGGCAGCGCCTCCGCCACCCTCGCCCTGCTCGCCGCCGGACTGCCCGGCGTGCCCGGCACGCTCCTCGGGCACGCGGGCGCGGGGGAGCGGCTGCTCGCCGTCACCTTCAACGACCTCGCCACCAAGCCCGGCCCCGGCCGGACCGCCGAACTGGAGCGCGCCCGGGAGCTGGCGGCCGACCCCCGGCTGCGGCACGTGGTCGTCACGGCGGGCGAGGAGGCCCTGCCGTACGCGGCCCTGGACGGGCCGCTCACCGACGAGCCCGGGCCCGCGCTGGTCACCGCCGAACGGCACCGCAGGCGGCTCGCCGGTGGCAGCGCCGACCACTTCACCGGGCTCGGCGCCAAACAGGTCCTGGACGCCCACCCGGCGCGCCTCGCCGACCTGCTGATGGACCGCAGGCGCCGCTCCCTGGTCCGCCCGGTGACCGCCCTCGCCAAGGCGACCGGCCCGTCGGCGGGCTCCTTCCTGGTGCCGGTCACCGTCTACCGCGCGGCGCGCCGGCTCGCCCGCACCCCCTACCGGACCGGCCTGGAGACCGCCGCCCGGCACGTCCTCGACGCCAACCGGGACCCCGCCGACGCCCACGGTCCGCTGGCGGCCTCGCTGTCCGCCCTCGCCTGGTCCCGGCCCGGCCCGGCGGCCCGCTGGCTCACCGGCGAGGCGCTGGCCGAGGTGTCGGTGCGCCTCAACCGCGCGGCCACCCTGCCGCCGGCCGTCCAACGCCCCGGCGACGCACGCGCGCGTGCGGCCCTCGCCCGGGCGGCGGCGGACCACCGGGTCCTGGAGCAGGCCGCCGAGATCCGCGGCCAGCGGCTGCACGCGCCCTTCCTCGACAACCAGGTCGTCCGCGCCTGCCGGGACCTCCCCGAGGCGCTCCGGGTCCAGCCCGACGCACGGGCCGGCGTCCTGCGCACGGTCCTCGCCGACACCGGCATCCGCGACCTGCCGGCCGGCTGGGGCGCCCCCTACCCGGCGGTCCCCGCCGGCACCGCCCGCGCGGGCCTGCGCGCCGCGCTGCCGAACCTCCTGGCCCTCTTCGAGGCACCCCTCCTCGCCGACGCGGGCCTCATCGAGGCCGGCACCGTCCGCGAGGCCCTGCGCGCGGCGGCGGACGGCGCCCGCGTCCCTCTCGACGGCCTCGCCGACCTCGTCTCCACCGAACTCTGGCTCCGCCGCCTGCTCGCCCGCCGAGGCTCCTGCTGGACCGACACGGCCACCCCCCGCGCCCCGCGCGCGGTCCAGGGCCCCCTGATCCCGGCGTCCCGGTCCCTGCCCGCGCGGTGACGGCACCCGCTGCGACGAAACGTCACAGCACGCCCGGTCGAGCGAAGAGCCTCCGCCGCGCCGACGCCCACCGGCCCCCCGGCGCCTCTGTCCACAGTCCGGGGAAACCCCGAGGCGCCCCCGGCGCCCGGCGGCAAGAATGGGCCGGTGCGGTATCTCCTCCTCGGCACCACCGAGGCCCTCGGCCCCGACGGCACCCCCCTACCCCTCGGCGGCGCCCGGCTGCGCGCGCTGCTCGCCGCGCTCGCGCTGCGCGGGGGACGGGCCGTCCCGGTCGGGGAGCTCGTCGACGACGTGTACGGGGACGAGCCGCCGCTCGACGCGCCCGCCGCCCTCCAGGCCCTTGTCGCCCGCCTCCGCCGGATCCTCGGCCGGGAGGCCGTCGAAGCCACGCCCGGACCCGGCTACCGGCTCGCCGCCGCACCCGAGGACATCGACCTGTACGTGTTCGAGCGCCGCGCCGCCGAGGCCGGCGCCCGCCTCGACGCCGGCGACCCCGAGACGGCCGCCGCCCTCCTCCGGGACGCCCTGGGGCTCTTCCGCGGCCCCGCCCTCGCCGACCTGCCCGGACCGGCGGGCGTCCGCCCCGAGGCCCAGCGGCTCGCCGCCCTGCGCCGCCGCGTCGAGGCCGACCTGCGGCGCGGCGCCGTCGACGGACTCGTCCCGGAGCTGACCGCGCTCACCGCCGCGTACCCGTACGACGAGGGCTTCCACGCCCAGCTCATCCGCGCGCTGCGCGCCGAGGGCCGGTCGGCCGACGCGCTCGCCGCGTACGAGACGGCCCGCCGCACCCTCGCGGACGCCCTCGGCGCCGACCCGGGCCCCGAACTGACCGCCCTCCACCGCGACCTCCTCACGCCCGCCGAGCCCACCCCCGCCGAGCGCCCGGCGCCCGCCGCGTACCCCCGGGAGACCCCGAGCCCGACCCCCACTCCGGCCCCCGAGGGCGGCAACATCCGCCCCCGCCTCACCTCCTTCGTCGGCCGCGAGCCCGAACTCGCCGCGCTCCGCGACGACCTCGGCCGGTTCCGGCTCGTCACGCTCACCGGTCCCGGCGGCTCCGGGAAGACGCGGCTCGCCGAGGAGGCCGCCCGGCAGGTCGCCGGGCCGCAGGCGTGGATCGCGGAGCTCGCGCCGCTCGACGACCCGGGCGCGCTCCCCGGCGCCGTGCTCTCCGCGCTCCGCCTCCGCGAGATCAACCTGATCACCCGCGACGGCACCGCGCTCCAGGACGACCCCACCGTCCACCTCGTGGAGCACCTCGCCCACCGCCCCGGCCTCCTCCTCGTCCTCGACAACTGCGAGCACGTCATCGGCGCCGCCGCGGCCCTCGCCGAGACGCTCCTCGCCCACTGCCCCGGCCTCCGGATCCTCGCCACCAGCCGCGAACCCCTCGGCGTTCCCGGCGAGACCGTCCGCCCGGTCGAGCCGCTGCCGCCCGTCCCCGCGCACCGGCTCTTCACCGAGCGGGCCGGGGCCGTCCGCCCCGCCTTCGACCGGGACCACGCGCGCGAGGCGGACGTCGCCGACGCCGTCGCGGAGATCTGCCGCCGGCTCGACGGCCTGCCCCTCGCCATCGAACTGGCCGCCGCCCGGCTGCGGCTGCTCACCCCGCGCCAGATCGCCGACCGGCTCGACGACCGCTTCCGGCTCCTCACCTCCGGCGCCCGCACCCTGCTGCCCCGCCAGCAGACCCTCCGCGCGGTCGTCGACTGGTCCTGGGAGCTGCTCGACCCGGCCGAGCGCACCCTGCTCCGCCGGGTCTCCGTCTTCACCGGCGGCTGGGACCTCCCGGCGGCGGAGGCCGTCGACACCCCCGCCCCGGAGGACGGCGCCGACACCCTCACCACCCTCGGCGCCCTCGTCGACAAGTCGCTCGTCGTCGCCACCCCCACCGACGACGGCACGATGCGCTACCGCCTCCTGGAGACCATCCACGAGTACGCGGCCGAGCGCGCCGCCGAGACCCCGGAGCTGCTCGCCGCCGCGGGCGCCGCCCACACCGCACACTTCACGGCCCTCGTCGAGGAGGCCGAGCCCAGGCTCCGCTCCGCCGAGCAACTGCCCTGGATCGACCGGCTCGAACGGGACCTCGACAACATCCGGGCCGCCCTCCACCGCACCCTCACCGCCCCCGACGAAGCCGCCGGGCTCCGCCTGGTCCTCGCCATGGGCTGGTTCTGGTGGCTGCGCAACTACCGCCCCGAGGGCCTGGGCTGGACCCGGCGCGCCCTCTCCCTGGGGGAGGACCCGGACGACCGGGACGACCCCCGGTACTGGCCGCGGATGCGGCTGCGGCTGCTCTCGTTCTTCCTCGCCATGGAGGACGAGAACATGTACACGGGCGACCTCCGCGAGGACCCGGCCGCGCTCGCGCTGGTCCGCCGCGTCCGGGACGCCTTCGGCACGGACCCCGGCCCGGAGTCCGCCCGCTTCCCCGGCCTGCTGTGGCCGTTCAGCGCGTACCTGACCGAGGACCCGGCGACGATCCGCGCCCTGCTCGACATCGGCGTCGAGACCTGCCGCCGGTACGGGGGCGACTGGGAGGTCGGCGTGAGCCTGATGTTCCGGACCCACATGATCGTCGACATGCCCGGCGGCATGGAGGGCGTCGACGAGGACCTGGCCGAACTCCGCGTCCTCACCCGCCGGGTCGGGGACCGCTGGATGGGCGCCCAGGTCGCCTCGGCCGCCGCCGAGGCCCACATGATGCGGGGCCGCCGCACCGAGGCCAGGGAGGCGTACGAGGAGGCGCTCCGCCTCGCCCGCGAGGTCGGCGCCCACGCCGAGGCGCCGTTCCTCGTCGCCCGGCTCGCCGAACTCACCTACCGGGACGGGGACACGGACGCCGCCGAGCGGGGGCTCGACGAGGCCGCGCGGGAGTCGGAGCGGCTCCGCCTGCGGGACGCCCTCGCCTTCGTCGACGTCATGCGGGCCGTCCTCGCCCTCGACCGGAACGACCCCGCACGCGCGCGTGCCTGGATCACCTCGGCCGGCGCCCACGTCCGCGCCGGCACCCCGCCGCCGCACTTCACCATCGCCGTCGAGGGGTTCGTCGCCCGCATCGAGGCCCACGAGGGCGCGGGCCCGGCGGCCGTCGTCTCCGCCGCCGCCGCGCTGCGGTCCGCCCTCGGCGGCCGCTGCGCGGACGTCATCGTGATCAGCCTCGGCGAGGGACTCGCCTTCGCCCTGGAGCGGGCCGGCGACGCGGACCGCAGCGCGCGCGTGGCGGCCGCCGTCGCCACCTGGCGGAAGGACATCCCCCGCTCGGTGCCCGAACGGCGCGAGGCCGAGGCGCTGACCGCCGCCTGCCGGGCCGCGCTCGGCGAGGCCGGGCTGGCGGCCGCCCGCGCCGCCGGGGCCGGCCTCGGCCCGGAGGACGTCCTGGCCCTGGTGGAGCCGTACACCGCCGGTGCCGGAGAGGCCGTCAGGAGCAGCTGATCCGGGACTCCGCCCAGTCCGCGACGGCGGCCTGCCCGAAGGGGGTGTGCTCCTCCACCACGAGCCGGAGCGTGGACCGGCCGGCGAGGTCCACGTGGACCGGGATCGCCGGGTCGCCCGGCCGGACCACGGGCGAGCGCCACAGCTGCTCCCCGTCGCCGTACACGGAGAAGCGGACGCCGCCGGGGCCGAGCGGGGCGCTCAGGTCGTCGACGCCGACGACGGCGTCGTAGGCGGTGCACTGCCGGTTCAGCCGGATGAGCAGCGAGGACGGGGCGTGCACGCTGACGCCGTAGGCGTACGTGGAGTCGCTGATCGTCATGGACTGGCGCGGCCACATCCACGCGCCGTCCTCCAGGACGACCTCGGGCTTGGTGCCGTCGCCGAACGCGGCGTAGTCCAGCCGGTCGACCGGGTAGACGGTCGGCGCGGGCGGCGGTGGGGGCGTCGTCGGCGGCGGGGTGGGGCTCGGGGTGGCCTTCGGGCTCGGCGTGGGGCTCGGCGGCGGAGTCGTCGGCGCCGGCGTCGGCGTCGGCTTGGGCGAGGGCTTCACCACCGGCTTGGGCGTCGGCTTCGGCGTGGGCGTCGGCGTCGGCGTCGGCTCGGGGGAGGGCGGCGGGGTGGTGGGCTCCGGCGCGGGCGCCGGGGGCGGCGGCTTCGGCGTCGGCTTGGGCGAGGGCTTCGCCGGCGGCGCGGGTTCGGGGGTGACGGGGGTGACGGCCGGCGGCGTGGGCTGCGGCGCGGCGATGGGCTGCGGGTCGCCGGCCATCGCCCAGACGAGCC
>NZ_JBHYKM010000147.1:0-16040 GCF_042741435.1 Streptomyces sp. NPDC058955
GTGCCCGGCCGGGCGGCCGCCCCCGCGGGGCCCGCGGCGTTGGGCCGGCCGCGCCGCCCCGGCCGGGTCAGCCGGGGAACCGCGCGGGGCGGCGGGAGGGCCAGCCGTCGACGAGCTCCAGCTCCGCGGCGACGCGGAGCAGGGCGGCCTCGTCCCACGGCCCGGCGACGAGCTGGCTGCCGATCGGCAGCCCGTCGGCCGAGGTGAAGGTGGGCAGGCTGATCGCGGGCAGACCGGTGATGTTGCAGACGGCGGTGAACGAGATCATCCGGGTCTCGGTGGCGCGCGGGCCGCCCGGATCGTCGTTCGCCTCCTTGAGCAGGGCGTCCACCGGCGGCGGCGGGCAGGCCATGGTCGGGGTGAGCAGCAGGTCGAAGTCGCGCCCCCACTGGGCGCGGACCGCCCGCGACTCCTCGGCGAGCAGCGCCGCCGCCCGGGTGTACTCGCCCGAGTGCTTCCCCGTGGCCCGCTCCATCCGGAACCTCAGGTGCGGCTCGGCCAGCTCCGGCCGGTCGTACGGCGCCGCCCACAGCGCCGCGTCCAGGACGGTCTGCGTGTAGCCGACGATCGCCCGCTCGCTGAAGAACGACGGCGCGGCGGGGAACACGTCATGCCCGAGCGCGGCGAGCAGCCGGCCGGTGTGCTCGGCCGCCGCCACGCACTCGGGCGCCACCGGCAGCCCGGTGGGCGCCTCGGTGAGCAGCCCGATCCGCAGCCGGCCGGCGTCCCGGCCCGGCTCGTCGGCGTACGGCCGTTCCGGCGCCGGCGCCTGGTACATCGCGAGCCGGTCCGGCACGGACATGACGTCGAGGAGCGCGGCGGCGTCCCGGACGGTCCGGGTGACGGCGCCCTCGACGGTGGCGTGCTCCCAGCCCGGGATCTGCTGCGGCACCCGCCCCCGGCCCGGCTTCAGCCCGACGACCCCGCAGGCGGACGACGGCATCCGGATCGAGCCGCCGCCGTCGTTGGCGTGCGCGACCGGCGCGAGACCGGCCGCGACGGCCGCCGCCGCACCGCCGCTGGAACCGCCGGCCGACCGCGCCGGGTCCCAGGGGTTGCGGGTGGAGCCGAAGCGGCTGTTGTCGGTGGTCGACAGCAGCCCCATGTCGGGCGAGTTCGTCCGGCCCATCAGCAGGAACCCGGCGTCGAGGAGCCGGCGCACCACGGGCTCGGTGACGGTGCGGGGCCGGTCGTCGACGCCGTACGAGCCGTACGTCGCGGGCTGCCCCGCCACCTGGGTCAGCTCCTTCACCGGGACCGGCACCCCGTGGAACGGCGGCAGCACGTCCAGGTCCTCCCGCGCCGCGGCCGTGACCGCCGCCTCGGCCCGTCGCGCGTCGGCCCGCACCGCGTCCGCGTCGAGCCAGGTGAAGGCGGCCAGTTCGGGGTCGTGACGGGCGATCCGGTCGAGATAGGTCTCCACGATCTCGACGGGGCTCAGCTCCCGTCGGCGGACGGCCGCGGCGAGGGCGGTGGCCGAGGAATAGGGATCCATGCGATGACTCCAGAGAGGGGAGGGGGCGGCTCAGCGGACGGCGAGGATCGCGTCGAGGCGGGTGCGCAGACCGGCTTCTGCGGGGGCGTCGAGGACGACGCGGCCGGCCTCCACGGCGACCGCGTGGTGACTGCGGTCGAGGAGGGCGCCGGCGTGCTGGTCGACGAGGAGGACGGCGACGCCGGACGCGGCGATCGTGGAGAGCGCTTCGAGGACGTCCGCGACCACGGAGGGCTGGAGGCCCTGGGTGAGCTCGTCGATCGCGATCAGGCTGCTGCCGGCCAGCATCGCGCGGGCGATGCCCAGTTGCTGCTTCTGGCCGCCGGAGAGGCTGCCGGCGAGCTGCCCGGCCCGGTCGGTGAGCAGCGGGAAGACCGCGTACGGGTCCACCGCGGGGGCGAAGTCGCGGCGCCGGGCGAGCCGCAGGTTCTCGGCGACGGTCAGCGACGGGAAGACGCCCCGGTCCTCCGGCATCAGCGTGCCGCCGGCCCGGGCGAGCAGGTCCGGGCGGCCCGGGGGCATGCTCCGTCCGTCGAGGACGACTTCGCCCGCGTGCCGGTCGGCGAGGCCGAAGACCGTGCGGAGCAGCGTGGTCTTGCCGGCGCCGTTGCGGCCGACGAGGGCGGTGACCTCGCCCGCCCGCACCGTGAGGTCGGTCGGGCGGACGACGGCGGCCTGCCCGTATCCGCCGGCGAGTCCGGTCAGTTCGAGGCTCATCGGGCGGCCCCCAGGTAGGCGGCGCGGACGGCCGGGTCGGCGGCGACGGCGTCGAGCGGGCCGCGGGCGAGCACCCCGCCGCCGGCCAGCACCACGACCTCGTCGGCGAGCTCCCGCACGATCTCCATGTCGTGCTCGACGACGAGCATCGCGCAGCCGGTGCGCCGGTTGACCTCGCGCAGCTCGCGGACGAGCCGGCGGGCGTCGTCGGGACCGAGCCCGGCGGCGGGCTCGTCGAGCAGCAGGAGCCGGGGCGAGGCGGCCA
This sequence comes from Streptomyces sp. NPDC058955, assembly GCF_042741435.1. NCBI lineage: Bacteria > Bacillati > Actinomycetota > Actinomycetes > Kitasatosporales > Streptomycetaceae > Streptomyces > Streptomyces sp. NPDC058955. The sequence goes on from NZ_JBHYKM010000147.1 coordinate 2,478, forward strand.
GCACCATGGCCAGCTCCAGGCGGCGCCGGTCGGCGAGCGGCAGGGTCCCGGCGGTCCGCAGCCGGTCGGCGGCCAGGTCCCGGAACTCGGCGGGCAGTTCGGCGGTGGCCGGTGCGTCCATCCGCGCGAGGTCCAGGTTGTCGGCGGGGGAGAGGTCGGCGACGACGCTGGGGATCTGGAACATCCGGCCGAGGCCGAGCCGCACCCGCCGGTGGACGGGGAGCCGGGCCGCGTCGGTGCCGAAGATCCGCAGGGTGCCGGCGTCGGGGGCGAGCTGGCCGGCCACCACGCCGAGCAGCGTGCTCTTCCCGGCGCCGTTGGGCCCGATGAGGCAGACGCACCGCCCGGGCCCGACGGTGAGGTCCACCCCGGTCAGCACCTCCACCGGCCCGAACGCCTTCCGGACGCCGCCGAGGACCAGCGGCTCCGTGTCGGCATCGGCCGCGGCCGGCGCGGACCCGCGTCGCCCGGCGCGCCGGGCCGCGGCGGGCAGCCGCGCGTCCGGTCCGGGGCCCGCGAGCAGCCGCCGGGGGAACGCGGTGAGGCCGCCCGGCGCGACCCGGACGACCAGCAGGAACAGGCCGGCGAGCGCCAGCACGTACCAGCCCTGCCAGGTGGCGCCGAGGAACTGCTGGCCGGCCGTCACGGCGAGCGCGCCGGCGAACGGCCCCACGGTGGACTCGCGCCCGCCGAGCGCCAGCCACACGAGGACCGACGTGGACAGCCCGAGCCCGAAGACCTGCGGCGAGACCAGCCCGGCCACGGGGGCGTACAGCGCGCCCGCCAGCGCGGCGACGGCGGCGCTCACCGCGAAGGCGAGGGAGCGCACCCGCGGCCCGTCGATCCCGCTCTGCGCGGCCCGCTCGGGGTTGCGGGAGGCGGCCAGCAGCCGCGCCCCGAACCGCCCGCGGACCAGCAGGAACGCACAGCCGGCGACGACGGCCGCGACGGCGCCGAGCGTCACGTAGTACGAGGTCACCACGTCCGGGGCGGAGACCGACAGGCCGTTGGTGCCGCCGGTCACCGGGGTGAGGGTGGTGGCGGCCCGCTGGAGCAGCAGCCCCACGCCGATGGTGAGCAGGATCAGCGGCGCGTCGGGCACCGGGGCGGCCAGCCCGATCCGTACCACCGGCACCGCGATCAGGACCGCCGCGAGCACCGCGGCCGGGACCGTCAGCGCCCGGGACAGACCGTGCTCCCCGGCCAGGGCCACCGCGTAGGCGCCGAGGCCGAAGAAGGCGGCGTGACCGACGCTGAGGAGTCCGGCCCGGCCCCAGCTCAGGTCGAGACCGTAGGCGAACAGGCCGTGGCACAGGCCCAGGGTGAGGGTGGCGAGCGCGAAGGCGTCGAGACCGAACGGGGCGGCGAGGAGCGCCGCCCCGGTCAGGGCGGGCAGCGCCACCCGCAGCAGGCGCCGGACGCGGGCGCCGGTGTCGGCGGGCGGCACCGCGAGGGGCACGGTGGAGGCGGTCACGAGCAGCCCTTCTTCGGGGTCCCGTCGGTGACCATCGGGTGCGTCTTCGTCACCTTGTACGCGCCCCCGGCGCCGATGGTGACGGTCCGCATGTCGGCCTGGAGGACGTGGTTCGACGGGTCGAAGCGGGTCCCCTTGCCCAGCGGGCTGTCGTGGCGGAACTCGCCGATGGCCCTGTTGACGGCCTCCGGGTCGGTCGTCCCCGCCTTCGCCGTCGCCCCGAGCAGGAAGCGCACGCCGAAGTAGGCGTTGCCGGCGACCTCGGGGATCGGCGCCTTCCAGTCGTACGCGGACCGGTAGGCGTCGGCGAAGGCGCGGCTCTCGGGGTCCTCGACGCCGTCGCTCCATCGCACGGTGTGGGTGCGGCCCTCGACCAGCGGCGCGAGCGCCGGATAGAAGTCGGCGTCCAGCGGCGCGCCCTCGTAGCCGAGGCGCGGGGTGAGCAGGCCGAACTGCTGGGCCTGCTTGCTGAAGGTGACCGCGTCCGCGCCGACCACCATCGACAGCACCAGGTCCGGCTTCGCGGCCGACAGGCGCTTGACGACGGGCTGCCAGTCGGTCTGGCCGAGCGGGCTGAACTCCTGGGCGACGACCGTGCCGCCGGCGTCCTTCACCAGCTGTGCGGCGATCTCCGCGTAGAAGCGCGGGTAGTTGTAGTCGGAGCCGACGATCGCCACCTTGCCGCCGTACCGGGCGATCAGCGCGGGCACGGCGGGGGTGAGCATCTGCCGGGTCGACTCGCCGAAGCCCCACTGGTACGGGAAGCAGCGCTCGGTGTCGCCGAGGATCGCCGTGCCGAACGGCACCTTCGCCTCGTCGGCGACCTTCCCGACCGCCTCCGCCGTGTCCCCGGTGATGGTGCCGAAGAGCAGGGTGACCTTCTCCTGCCGGATCAGCCGGCGGGCGAGCTGGGTCGAGTTGGCCGGGTCCCCGGCGTCGTCGATGACCACGTACTCGACGGGCCGGCCGCCGACGCCGCCCTCGGCGTTGACCTTCTTGACGGCCAGTTCGAGCCCGTTGCGGAGCGCGGTGCCGACCTGCGAGACCGGGCCGGTGAGCGGCACGACCACACCGATCCGCACCGGGCCGTCCGCGGCCGGCCCGTCGCCGGAGACGGCGGCCCCCTGGCAGCCGGTGAGCGCGGGGGCGAGGACGAGGGCGCTGGTCAGGGCGAGCGCCGCCGCCCGGGGCGCGCGCATCAGGCCGCGCCCGCGGCCGAGGGGGAGGGACGACGGAACCATGCGGAGAACCTTCCGATCCAGGGACGCGAGCGCAGGGCGGCGATCGCGACGACGACGGCGTAGAAGAGGGCTTCGGCGACGGTGTCGGAGAGCCAGGTGCGCAGCAGCACCGACAGCGCGGAGACGAACAGGGCCGCGCCGGCGGCGGTGCCGAGCGCCCCGGGGCGGCTCAGCAGCAGGCCGAAGAAGACGGGGACGAGGAGGGTGAAGCCCATGCCGGGACTGACCGCGAGCACCGGGCTGTAGAGGGCGCCGGCCAGCACCGCGAGCAGACCGCCGACGACGAAGGCCACCGTGCGCAGCCGGCGCGGATCGCGGCCGAGCACCGCCGCCATGTCCGGGTTGTCGGCCACGGCCCGCAGCGTCAGGCCCCACCCGGTCCGGCGGGCCGCGACGAGCACCAGCACCACCACCGCGGACGCGGTCAGCGCGCACACCAGCCGGTACGAGGGGTAGGGGGAGCCGAGGACGTCGACCGAGCCCTCGACCGGCACCGGCACCGTCCGGGCGGTCCCCGTGAAGACCAGCTCCGCGCCCTGCCGCAGCGCCATGCCCAGGCCCCAGGTGACCAGCATGGCCGCGAGCCCGTCGAGGACGGCACCCCGCAGCAGCAGCCGCTCCACCAGGAGCAGCACCGGGACCCCGGCCACGAGGGCGAGCAGGGTGCGCAGCCCGAAGGGGGCGACGGTCAGGGTCGCGGCCGCGTAGGCGCCGCACATCGCCAGGTCGCCCTGGGCCAGATTGACGACCCGGGTGGCCGCGAAGATCACCGCGATGCCGACGGTGAGCAGGCCGTAGAGGCCGAACTGGCCGAGAATTGCCAGAAGTACATCCACCTGTTATCGCCTCTGTGCTTACGGGGTCGGCGGGAACAGTGCGAGCATCTGGCAATTCCGCGGCGGGCACTGGTCCGGCAGCGCACAGTTCTGTGTCCGCGGCGCGCGGAACCGGCACGGTGCGGAGGGGGAGGCGGCATGCCGCTGGAACGACGGGACGACGGGACCCTCGTCTTCGGGTATCTCGACACCGCCTCGGAGGGCCGCGCCGGCGCCTACGACACGGTGTTCGTCCGGTCCGGGGAGGCCGGCGCCCCCGCCCGGCAGGGGTACGCGGCGGAGCTGCGGCCCTGCCGCTTCGGCGCCCTCAGCGGCTGCCACATCAGCGGCGAGCAGGACGTCCGGGTCATGCCGAAGCCCTCGCCGGCCGCGCCCCGCCCCGGCCACCTGCTCGGCTTCCTGGTCTCGGGGCGCGGCGCGCTCGAACAGGACGGGCGGCGGGCGGACCTGGCGCCGGGGGAGTTCGTCCTCTACACCGGGGCGCGCCCGTTCCGGCTGGAACTCGGCGCCGCCCACCGCTACTTCGTGCTCTCCCTCGACCCGGGCACGGCGGGCCTGGTGAGCGCCGCCGACGCCGCCGGCCCGCGCGGGCTCACCGCCAACCCGGACCTGCCCCGCTCGCCCAGCGGCCGGGTCCTCTCCGCCGTCGTCGGCGAACTCGCCGTCCGCGACCGGGGCTTCGGGCCGCTGGCCGGACGGGAGATGGGGGAGCACGTCGGCGCGATCCTGCGGACGGTGCTGCGCGAGACGGCGAGCCGGGACAGGGCGGGCGGGCCCCTCGAACGGATCCTGGCCCACATCGACGACCACCTCGCAGGCGACCTGTCACCGGGCGCGGTCGCGGCCGCCCACCACATCTCGGTCCGGCACCTGCACGCCCTCTTCCGGGAGACCGGCGTGACCGTCGGCGACCACGTGCGGCAGCGGCGGCTGGAGCGGATCCGCCGCGACCTCGTCGACCCGGCCCTGGCCCATCTCCCCGCGTACGCCCTGGCGGCCCGCTGGGGCCTCGGCGACGCCAGCCACTTCAGCAAGGTCTTCCGCGCCGCGTTCGGCCTCTCGCCGCGCGCGGTGCGCGACCAGGCGAGGGGCACCTGACCGCGCAGGGGGGCATGGCGGCGCACGGGGCGCCCCGTGGGCGCCGCCCGCGCCGAGGACGTCGTCGGTCCGCTGCCCGGCGCGCGGTCAGGCCCCGGGCAGTTCCGGCAGCAGGTCCGGGTTGACGATCCGGAGGATCGTCGCCACCTGCGCGGGATCGGCCGCCGTCCACAACACCCGCCGCGCCGACCGGTACTTGGCGGCCAGCCGCTCCCGCTGCTCCGGCGGCAGCGCGGCCGCCCGGTCGGCGCGGCTGTTGTGCGCGTTGTCGGCGATCTTCACCAGGGCGGCGTCGGGGTCCCGGGCCACCCGCCGGATCTTCTCCTCGTACGCCGTGGGCGAGCCGTCCGGCTCGTTGGTGACGGCCTCGACGATCCGGACGACCCGGTCGGGGACCCCGGCGGCCCGCAGCCCCTCGGCCGTCCAGGCCGTGTCCTCGACGACGTCGTGGAGGAGCCCCGCCATGGCCAGCTCGGGCCCGAACGGCGCGAGCCCCGCCGCGACGGCGCGGACGTGTTCCACGTACGGGACGCCGATCTTGTCGACCTGACCGGCGTGCGCGCGGTCGGCCAGGGCGTCCACTTCTGCGAGGGTCATCATGGCCCCATCATCGCGGCACGCGCGCGTGCCGGAGGCCGGGCCGGGCGCGAGTCGCCGCACACTGTTCACATCCGGAGGGAATTCCCCTACGAGCGTGGCCTGTTGCCGCCAGCATGACCCTTGGCGTAACGCTCAGTTCGACCAACCGGCAGCTCCCCCTCGACGAGACCGTGCGGCTCGCGCGCGAGGCCCGGGACGCCGGACTGCACTCCGCGTGGTTCGGCCAGTCCTTCGCGTACGACTCGCCCATGCTGGCCGCGATCGTCGGCCGCGAGGTGCCCGGACTGCACGTGGGGACGGCCGCCCTCCCGGTCTTCGGCCGCCACCCGCTGCTCGTCTCCAGCCAGGCCCAGACGGCGCAGGCCGCCACCGGCGGCCGCTACCACCTCGGGCTCGCCCTCGGCACCCGCCACCTCACCGAGACGGCCTTCGGCCTCCCGTACGAGCGGCCCATCGGCCTGCTCAGGGAGTTCCTCACCGCCCTGCGGCCGCTGCTCGACACCGGCGAGGCCGACTTCCACGGCGAGCTGCTGACCGCGACGACCCCGTACCCGGCGGCCGTCCCCGGTGCCCGGCCGCCGGTGCCGGTCCTGGTCGCGGCGATGGGCCCGCAGGCCCTGCGCGTCAGGGGGGTCCGGGCCGACGGCATCCTGCCCTTCCTCGCCGGCCCGCGCGCCCTCGCCGAGCACATCGTCCCCGCCGTGACCGCCGCGGCGCGGGCGGCGGGCCGCCCCGCTCCCCGGGTCGTCGCGCTCGTGCCCGGCGTGGTCACGGCCGACCCCGACGGCCTGAGGCACCGGGCGGCCGAAGCCCTCTCGCTGTACGAACGGATCCCCTCCTACCGCCGCGTCCTCGACCTGTCCGGCGCCGACCGCGCCGCCGACCTGGCCGTGCTGGGCGACGAGGAGACCGTCGCCGCCGAGGTCCGCCGCTACTACGAGGCCGGTGCCACCGAGGTGGTCTTCACGGCCACCGACCTCGCGGGCGAGGACGCCCGCGGCCGCACCTGGAAGCTCCTCGGCGAACTCTCCAGGACCTCCGGATGACCGAGCCGCCACCCCCATATTCGAGCACCTGTTCGGTTGTGTGGGTATGCTGGGACCATGACCGTCGCACCACCGGACCTCCCCGGCCTCCAGGGATCCCTCTTCGACCAGGGTGACGAACCCCGGCCGGGGCCCCTGGACGGGCTGCGGCGGACCCCGCTGGCCGGCGGGGCCTGGGTGGACCACCTGCCCGGCTGGTTCCAGGGGGCCGACGGCCTCTTCGGCGAGCTGGTCGGACGGGTGCCGTGGCGCGCCGAGGAGCGCCGGATGTACGACGACGTCGTCGCCGTCCCCCGCCTCCTCGCGCACTACCGCGAGGGCGAGCCCCTGCCGCACCCCGCGCTCACCGAGGCCCGCGCGGCCCTGGGCGCGCACTACGCGGACGAGCTGGGGGAGGAGTTCGTCACCGCGGGGCTCTGCCTCTACCGCGACGGGCGCGACAGCGTCGCCTGGCACGGCGACCGCACCGGACGCTCCTCGACCCGCGACACCCTGGTCGCCATCCTGTCCCTGGGCGACCCCCGCGATCTCGTGCTCCGCCCCCGCGGCGGCGGCCCGGTCGCCCTCCGCCTCCCGCTCGGCCACGGCGACCTGGTCGTGATGGGCGGGTCGTGCCAGCGGACCTGGGACCACGCCGTGCCCAAGACGAGCCGCGCGGTCGGTCCCCGGATCAGCGTCCAGTTCCGCCCGCGCGGCGTACGCTGACCCGGTCGGCACGATCCGGATCATGGAGGGGGTCGGCTCGCCCCGGCCCGCATATGCCGGGCGGTGGCCGCCGTCGTCAGCCGGAACAGGCCATGGTCGTCCCGCCCACAGGAGGTCCCCCAACGGGCCTCCACGGGCGGCTCCGTCGCTTCAGGAGAACACAACTGCCCAGCAAGACGCCAGGGTTACCGGATTCCGGAGTCGTTGAATCCGGGGGTTGTGGGCCGGTTCGGGCGGGCAGGTTTGCAGCGTCGCGTGGCGGGAATTGTCGGCCGTCAGTGACAGCGGCAACATACGAACGGATTCCGAGGACTGAAGGAGGTGGAGCGACCATGCCCCTGCATGCCGTCGAAATCCCCGAGTTGTGGATGCCTCACCCACTCAAGGTCAATCCGCATCTGCCGGGCCTCCGGGCCGAGAGCGAGACGTGGGCCCGCGAGATGGGCATGCTCGACGCCGGCGACGGACGGTCCGACCGCCGGCCGATCTGGACCCACACCCAGTTCCGGGCGATGACCGTGGACCTCCTCACCGCCTGGACGCTGCCCGACGCCGACCCCGCCGCCCTCCGACTCAACCACCGCTTCAACATCTGGGCGCTCGCCTGGGACGACTACTTCGCCCACGCCTTCAAGCGGACCAGCGACCTCCAGGGCGCCCACGACTTCACCGCCCGGCTCCACGCCTTCCTGCGCCCGGAGGAGGGCGCCCGGCTGCCCGAGCCCGTCAACGCCGTCGAGCGGGGCATCGCCGATCTCCAGCGGCACCTCTTCCCGCCCCGGCTGAACCACTGGCGCCAGGAGTTCTGCCGGGCGCTGGCCCGCTACATCGACGCGGGGGTGGAGGAGCTGGCCAACAGCCGCACCGGCCGCGTCCCCCACCTCATCGACTACGCGCCCTTCCGGCGCGAGAGCTTCGCCGCCCACACCGCCCCCTACTCCGTCGAACTCGCCACCGGGGCCCGAATACCCGAGCGGATCCGGCACAGCCGGACCGTCCGCGGCCTGACCGCCGCCTTCATGGACGTCATGGGCCTGGCGAACGACATCGCCTCCTACGAGCGGGAGGTCCACGAGGAACACGACGTGAACAACCTCGTCGTGGTTTTGGGCACCTCCCTCGGCATCCCCCTCCGCGAGGCGGTGCCGGCCTCCGTGCACCTCGTCAACTCCCGTATGCGCGACTTCGAACAGCTCCGCGAGGAGGACATCCCGCTGCTCGCCCGGCGCGCCGGACTGAGCCACGACGAGCGGGCCGAGCTGGACACCTGGCTGGGCGGGGCGTGCAGCTTCCTCTCCGGCCTGCACGCCTGGTACACCGGCGCCCCCCGGTACGTCCCCACCGAGCAGCCCTTCCCGGAACAGCGCCTCCCCGCCCCCGCCCCCGCCGCCGCGGACGACTGGTTCGGAAGGGGGGCCGGCCGGCACACGCCGACACCCCCCTCCGCCGTGGGGCTCGGTCTCGACGCCGAGCCATGAACCGGTTAGCGCAGCCGCAGCAGGCGCAGCAGCCCGTCCCACCACGACGACCGCGGCCCGGGCACTCCGGCCGGGACCACCTCCGGTACCGCCTCCGGAGCCGGGGTCGGCGCGGGGATCCCGGCGAGCTGCGGCGGCGGGGCCGACGGCAGCGGCGCCTCGAACTGATGCGTCCGCGGCGCCCGGGGCGCGAACGTGACCGGCAGCGCCGTCAGGTGCCGCGCCCAGGTGGAGGAGCGCCAGCTGAGGTCCTCCTCCGGGATCGCCAGCACGATGTCGGGCAGCCGCGTCAGCAGGATGTCGATGCCGGTGTCGGCGATGATGCGGCCGACGTCCTGACCGGGGCACTCGTGGCTGCCGGCGCTGAACGACAGGTGCGCGCGGTTGTGGTGGACGGGCGCCGCCGGGTCCGGGCGGACCGCCCGGTCCATGTTGCCCGCGGCCAGGCCGAGCAGCAGCATGTCGCCCGCCATGATCCGCTGCCCGCCGAGCGTGGTGTCCCCGTTGGCGTACCGGGACGGCAGGACCATCAGCGGCGGCTCGTCCCACAGGACCTGCTCGACGGCCTCCGGCAGCGTCATCTGGCCACCGGCCAGCGAACCGCGGAACCGCGGGTCGGTCACCACCATCCGCAGCACGTTCGACATCAGGTTGGCGGTGGTCTCGTAGCCGGCCAGCAGGATCAGCCGCAGGTGCTGCACCACCTCCTCGTCCGTGAGGCCCACCGGATGGGCCATCAGCGCCGAGGCGATGTCCTGCCCCGGCTTGTCGCGCTTGTCCCGGACGAGCTGTTCCAGGCTCTCCACCACGAACGCGTTGCTCGCCAGCGAGGTCTCGGTGGCCTTGAAGAGGTCCCGGGCCGCCTGGACCAGCTTCGGCGCCGCCTCGTCGGACATGCCGAGCAGATGGATGAGGGTGAGCATCGGCAGGTGCTCGGTGAACCGGTCGACCAGCTCGGCCTCGCCGTCCTCGCAGAACGTGTCGATCAGCTCGTGGGCGAACCGGTTGATGCGCCGCCGGATCCCCCGGTGGTCGAACTGGTCGAGCGAGGCGGTGACCGCGCTGCGCAGCCGCTGGTGCTCCTCGCCGTCCGCGCAGACGCAGTCGGGACGCCAGCCGATCATCGGCATCAGCGGGGAGGTCGCCGGGTCGATCTCGCCGGTGCTCCAGCCGTGCCAGACCCGCGGGTCGCGGGAGAACTGGGTGGAGCGGGTGGCCACGTCACGGCACTCGTTGTAGCCGAGGACCAGCCAGGCGCGGACGTCGCCGTCGAGGAGGACGGGCGCCACCGGGCCGTGGGCGGCCCGCAGTTCCTCGTACAGGCCCATGGGGTCCGTCTCGGCGGCGGGGCCGTAGAGCCGGGCCGCTCCGCCGGGTCCGGTGGCCGCGTGGGCGGGGCAGCCGGGGGGCGGGACGAGCCCGCTCTCGTGCGGGGCGTGCTCGTGGGCGGGGAGGGTCATACGGTCTCCTGGGCGGCGATGGTGCACAGGTAGACCATCAGCGAGAGCAGGGCGTCCCGGCAGGACGCCCGGTCACGTGCGTCACAGGTGACGAGGGGGACGGACTCGCTGAGGGCCAGGGCCGTGCGCAATTCTGGTAGCGGGTACTGCGGGGCCTCGGGGAAGGTGTTGACGGCCACGACGAAGGGGACGCGGCGGTCCTCCAGTCGCGTGATGACCTCGAAGCAGACCTCGATCCTGCGGGTGTCGACGAGGACGACGGCGCCGAGCGCGCCCTCGAAGATCCCGTTCCACAGGAACCAGAACCGCTCCTGTCCCGGGGTCCCGAACAGGTAGAGGATCAGCTCCTCGTTGATGCTGATCCGGCCGAAGTCCATCGCGACGGTCGTGGTGCTCTTGCCGGACGCTCCGGGATTGTGGTCGATCCCGACGCCGGCCTGCGTCATCTGTTCCTCGGTGGTCAGCGGAGGGATCTCGCTGACCGCTCCGACCATCGTCGTCTTGCCGACGCCGAAGCCGCCGACGACGACGACCTTGACGCCCCTGGCGCCGTGCGGCAGCAGCAGGTCGGTGTCGCGCGGTCCTGCCCTGAGCGTGTCAGAGTCTCCGTAGTCCATGGATCACCGCCTCCAATAGGCCGCGGTCGGGGAAGGCCGCGACGGGCACGGGTGCAATCGCCTCCACGCGTTCGTCGTCGACGAGCTGGGACAGCAGCACGGTGACGACGCTGAACGGGAGGCTGAGGTAGGCCGACACCTCGGCCACCGACAGCGGGTACTCGCACATGGAGAGGATGGCCGCCTGTTCGGGCTGCATCGAGGGTTCCGGTGCGGACCTGGTCGCGATGAGCGTGACGAGGTCGAAGGTCTTGGCCGAGGAGCCCTCGCCGCCGGTGATGACGTACAGCGGTACGGGGGTTCCCTCGTCCCAGGGATGGGGGTTGTCCGAGGTCACATCGCCTGCCGGACGACGTCTTCACGGGGCGGACTGGTCATGTGCCGGCCGATCCTGACCACGAGCGCGCGCATGCGGGCGCCGAGCAGTCCCGCGTCCACCTCCTCGTCGGCGAGGACGGCGAGGTAGGCGCCGGGGCCGGCCGCCATCAGGGAGAAGTAGCCGCCGTCGGCCTCGATCCCGACCATGTGGGTGGTGCCGTTGCCGTGCGGGAACATCTGCGCGATGGCCCGGGCCAGGCTCTGGATGCCGGAACAGGCGGCGGCGATCGCGTCGGCGGTGTCGGAAGCGGTGTTGGCCTGGCCGATGCACAGGCCGTCCGAGGAGAGGACGACCACGTGCCGTACGTGCGGAACGCCGCCCACGAGCTCGGTGAGCATCCAGTCGATGTTGGGCAGTGGCTGCATGTTATTCGACCTCATCAGACGGCTGGCTGTGCGGAGTGGAGGAGTCGGTGCCCGCGTGCTTGTCGGCGTTGAACGCCTCCCACATCAGCCCGGGTTCGCGGGCGGAGGACCGGGGGGCGGGGGCCGGCTCCGGGCCGGTGCGGACGACCGGCGTCGGGACGGGCGTGTCGCGGCGGCGGCGCGGCAGACCGTTGAGGGTCTTCCCGTCGATGAACGGGTCCGCTCCGTCGTCCAGGGACGGGAGGAGGGGGGCGGGCGCCGGCGGGGGCACGGGCAGGGGTGCGGGGGCCGGCGGCGGGACGGACGGGGTGCCGCGCTTCGGCAGCGGACGGATCGGTCCGGCCGCGCGCTTCCGGGCGGGCTCAGGGGTTCTCACGACGGGCTTCTCCACCGTGGTGATCAGGCGCCGGGGTACGAGGATCACGGCCCGCACGCCTCCGTAGGCGGAGGGACGCAGGTCGACGTCGCAGCCGTGCTCGCGGGCCAGCCGGCTGACCACCGGCAGGCCGAGCTGCGTCACCTCGCCCAGACCGGCCAGGAACATGCCCGACGCCGACTCCGTCATCACGCGGTTGATGCGGTGCCGGACCTCCTCGGTGAGGCCGACGCCGCGGTCCTCGATCTCGATCGCGATGCCCGAGGGCACCTCGACGGCGCTCACCTCCACGGGGGTGTGCGGCGGCGAGAACGACGTGGCGTTGTCGAGGAGTTCGGCGAGCAGGTGGATCAGCGGTTCGGCGCCGGGGCCGATGACCGCCGCCTCCGTGACCGACTGGAGTTTCACCCGCGGGTAGTCCACGATGCGCGACATGGCGCCGCGCAGCACGTCGTAGAGCGGGATGGGCTTCGACCACTGGCGGCCGGGGCGGGCGTCGCCGAGGACGGCGATGCTGGCCGCGAGGCGGCCGATGAGGGCGTTGCGGTGGTCGACGTCCTGGAGACCGCGGGCGAGCACGAGGTCCGTGCCGTGGACGATCTGCATCTCCCGCAGGTCCTTGGCGAGCTGGTGCACGATCGCCTGGACGCGGCGCGCGACGGCCACGAGCGCCCGCTGGGACGAGTCCCGGGTGTTCTCCTCGGCCTCCACCGCCTCCAGCAGGGTCCGCAGCGCTCCCCTGAGCGCGTCGGTGAACCCGTCGTCGAGGTGGTCGCCGAAGCGGACGGAGTTCACGATCTCCGAGGCCGGGTCGCCCTTCTGGAGCCGGGCGACGGCGGCCGGCAGCAGTTCCTCGGCCAGCCACACGGTGGTGGTCCGCTGGTCGGCGAGGCGCGAGAGCAGCGCGGTCTCGCGCTCCGCGTGGGCCTGCTGCGCGGCCTGCACCGCGCGGGTGTGCCGGGCCGCCTCGGCCGCCCGCGACAGGCGCACGGTCAGCGCGGTGCTGCCGACGGTGAGGGAGACCGCCGCGAAGCCGTACCAGGCCACCGGTGTCCGTATCTGCGCAGGCGCGAAGAGCAGCCCTATGGCGAAGAGTGCGGCCAGGACCCCCGGCGGGACGAGCCACACCGGAGCCACCGCACCGGGCGTGGCTCTGGATGTTGAACCTGCGCGAACCATCAACGGTTTCCCTCAGCGTCTGGAATAGGAGAGGACTGAAGTGGCGCGACGTACCGGCAGGAAAGAGTGAACATGCGATCGATCGCGTACGCGTGCTCGAAAGGGACCGCTTCCGGGTTCCTTCGCCCACACGTCGATGCCCGTGTCTCCCTGTGGCCGTGCTCCGTCTAGGCGCCCGCTCCCAGCGTTCATGACTCGCTGTGAGCGCGGCGCAACACATCTGCGGAGCATAGTCAGTTAGGGATTGGCGTGTGACCTCGATGGAAGGAAGGGTTCTATCAATCAAACTGGCCCTATAAGAGGGCGGAAATGCGTATCGAAAATGACAACAACTGATCAGAGCCAGTGCTTTTTACCGGTCATTCCGAAACGCGGGTCGAGCCGCGGCGCGCGCCCCCCGTGCGCCCTTCCGCTACTCCTCCCGCTCGCCCTCCTGCTCGCCCTCGCCCGTCGCCGTCGACAGCGCCGCCGCCGGATCCCGGTCCGCCGGACCCGCCGGGGACCAGCCGTCCCCCTCCCGTCGGTACGGCCACCACCGGCCGTCCTCGCCGAGCCGCAGCTGCGCCCGGGCGCCCGCCGCGGTCCAGCGCGCCCCCGACCGGCTCAGCTCCGGGCGTTCACCGTCCTCCCAGGCGTCGGCGAGCCGCGCCGCGGCCCGGGTCAGGGCCTCCTCGTCCGGGGTCCAGGACTCGTCCAGCACGGCGAGGGC
>NZ_JBHYKM010000148.1:0-11979 GCF_042741435.1 Streptomyces sp. NPDC058955
GTAGGGTGTGGCGATGGCGGATGCGGTGGAGGAGGTGTAGCCTGATCAGAAGCCTGAGCCGAAGCCTGAGCCGAAGCCTGAGCCGAAGCCTGAGCCGAAGCCTGAGCCGAAGCCTGAGCCGAAGCCGGAGCCGAAGCCCGAGCCGAAGCCGGAACCCAAGCCGGAACCGAAGCCGGAACCCAAGCCGGAACCCAAGCCGGAGCCGAAGCCGGAACCCAAGCCCGAGCCCAAGCCCGAGCCCAAGCCCGAGCCCAAGCCCGAGCCGAAGCCCGAGCCCAAGCCCGACTGTTGGAAGGTCGAGCTCGGGGACTGGGTGGAGAGCTGGATCGGTGGGCCGGTGTGCGTGCCGAAGGACACCGGCTGGAAGGACGACGGCGGCGGGAAGGGCTCCGACTGGAAGGCCGACCTGGACGCCGCCCTCGACTGGAAGGGAGCCCTGAACGGCGTCTGGCCGTTCTGACGGTCAGTCGGACGCGGGGGCGCGGCCGGGCAGGCGGGCGGCGAGCCGGCCGGCCCAGGCCCGCTCCCGGGCCTGCCGGGCGGCCCACCGCCGCGCGTCCGCCGCGCCCGCGTGGAGCCACAGCAGCGGGGCCGTGCCGCGACCGGTGAGCAGCAGCCGCCGGTTGCGGACCGGCTCCGGCCGCCAGTGGTGCTTGTACGGTTCGCTGCCCCGCAGCATGCTCAGCGTGGCCCGGCCGCCCGCGCTGGTCTCCCGGGCCCCGTGCCGCAGCAGCATCGCGGCGACGTCGACCTTGCGCTCCCGCAGCACCGGATCGGCGCCGTACAGATAGCCGCCGGCGAGCCGCGGGGACATCAGGGTGAGGTCGGCGGCGACGACGTCCCCGCCGAGCCGGAACTCGGTGACCATCGCGTCGCCGCGCTCCACCATGGGCCGCACCGCCCGGGTCAGGTGCTGGGCGAACCGCTCGCTGGTGTGCTCGGCGGTGACCCCGCGACCCCGCCACTGCAGCTGATGGAGGGTCAGCAGCCGGTCGAGGGCGGCCGGCACGTCGGGCCCGGTCACCACGTGCGCGTCGATGCCGAGCGCGTCCAGCTTGCGCAGCTTGGCGCGGACCCGCTGGGCCTTCCCGGAGGGGATCCGTTCGAGCAGCCCCTCCATGGGGACGGCGGGCAGCTCCAGGCAGAGCGAGTCGGGGAGCCGGCGGCGCGGGCCGCGCCACTGGGCGAAGACCCGCTCGGCGGCGGCGCCGGGCCGCACCTCCCGCAGGTCGACGACCATGCCGCGGGCCGTCCGGGCGATCGCGCCGGCCAGCGCGGCCGCCGCCTCGGGGAGCTCGTCGTCGAGGAGGACGTCGGTGAAGTCCGTGATGGCGCCGCCGAGCTGGGTCAGCACCGGCAGCGGCCCGGACGCCCGCATCAGCGGCGCCGCCGCCACCAGCGCGCCGGCCCTGTCCCGTACCAGCACCACCCGCAGGGCGCCGGGACGTCCGTACGAGAGCCACCAGGAGTGCAGCCAGGAGTGGGACTGGAACGGGGTGGCCGAGGAGCAGCGCCCGTACAGGTCGGTCCACTCGGCCGCCATCCGCCCGAAGCCCTCGGCGTCACGGCACAGCTCGGTCCGCAGGGTTCTTCCCAAGGTCACACCGCCTCCGGTTCCGGCTGGTGGGCGGCGGGCGCGGGCACGGCGGCCCCGCTCGCGGCCGGGGTGGTCGGACGGGAGTGACGGCCCTCGCCGCGCCCGGCGGCCCGCTTCGGCCGGACCAGCAGCGCGAGGCCGCCGAGCAGTCCGCCGGCACAGGCGCCGACCAGCGCGGAGAGCGGCGCCGACGGCGAGACCGGGGCGGCCGGCTTGGTCGCCCGGGAGAACTGGACGACCTTCACGCCGGTGCTGCCCGCGACGTGCGAGGAGTTGACGACCAGCGAGCGGGCCACCCCGTCGGCGATCGACACGGCCTGCGCGGCCTTCGGGGCGCGGGCCGTGATCGAGATCATCGGCGCGTCCGGGGAGGTCTCGGCCCGCACGCTCTCGCGGAGGGTGGCGGTGGTGACGCCCGCCCACACCTGGGCGTCGCCGGTCACCGCGATGTCGGTGGCGACCCGCCCGTACGCCTGGGCGAAGCCGAGCGCCGCCGCCGGGTCGGACTTCTCGCCGGGGACGACGATGACATAGCTGGTGGCCGCGTACTCGGGGGTCTTGAGGACCCCGTAGCCGCCGCCGAGCGCGGCCCCGGCGACGACGGCGGCGGGCAGCACCGCCCAGCGGCCGGGGAAGCGCAGGGGGGCGGGCAGTCGGACGGCGCGGGGTGGGGTGGTGGTCATGACGGGCTCTCTCGCTGGGACGGGCAGGGGGCGGGAAGAAGGGGGTTCACGGGCCGGGGCGGCGCTGGGCGGCCCGCTCGTAGAGGGTCATCAGCCGGTCGGCGCTGCGCGCGATGTCGTAGCGGCGGGCGGCGGCGGGCACCGGCAGGCGTCCGGGCCGCTCGGGGCCGTGCGCGGTCCGCAGCTCGCGCAGGGCGCCGATCAGCTCGGGCACCGACTCGCCGATCCGGCGGGCGCCCGGCGCCGCGTCCGCCGGCAGGTCCTCGATCGCCGGGCACGCCACGTACAGCACCGGGAGTCCGGCGGCGAGCGCCTCGACGACGGCGAGCCCGAAGGTCTCGTCCGGAGAGGTGGAGACGAAGACGTCCATGGCGGCGAGGAGTTCGGGCAGCATCGGCCCGGCGGGGCCGTCCGCCGGCGGGTCCTCGCAGGCGCCGAAGAAGTGGACGCGGCCCGCGGCGCCGCACTCGCGGGCCACCGCGCGCAGCTCCTCGCGCCGCTCGCCGTCGCCGACGAGCAGCAGCCGGGCCTCCGGCACCGAGGCCACGGCCCGGATCAGCCGGTCGAACCGCTTCCCCGGCGCGAGCCGCCCGACCCCGCCGACCACGAACGCGTCCTCCGGGATGCCGAGGACGCCCCGGGTGAGGCGGCGGGCGCGCGGGACGAAGGCGAAGCGCCCGGTCTCGATGCCGTTCGGCACCACCTCGATCCGGTCCGGCGCCACGCCCCAGTCGGCGAGCCGGCGGGCCACGCTCGCCGACACGGCGACCGTGGAGGTGCCGAGCCGCTCCGAGGCCAGGTACAGCGCGCGGGTGCCCGCCGACAGCGGGCGGCCCTCGATCTGCGAGGCGCCGAGCGAGTGCTCGGTGGCGATGACCCGGCGGACCCCGCCGAGCCGGGCGGCGAGCCGGCCGTAGACGCAGGCCCGGTAGAGGTGGGTGTGGACGAGGTCGTAGCCGCCGTCGCGGACGAGCCGGGCGAGCCGGGGCAGCGCGCCCAGGTCGCGGTTGCCGGTCATGCCGAGGTGGGTGACGGGGGTGCCGTCGGCCTCGATGCCGACCGCGACCGGGCCCGGGTTGGTGAGCGTCACCACCCGCCCCTGGACGGGCAGATGGCGCAGCAGCAGCCGCAGCTGCTGCTCGGCGCCGCCGATGCCGAGCCCGGTGATGACGTGCAGGACCCTCATCCGAGCACCGCCGCGGCCGGGCCCGCCTGGGCGGGGAGCAGTTCGGCGGGGTGGCGGCGGCGCAGCGGGTGCAGGGCCCGCTTCGCGGTGAGCCGCCAGGAGGTGTCGGCCTCGCCGATGTGGATGCGCGGCAGAGCGTACGCACTTGTCAGCGGGCCGGGGTCGATGCCGCAGGCGTAGCCGTACCCGGCCTTGCGGACCGCGCGGACCACCCGCGGGTCGACCGCCCCGTACGGGTAGCAGAAGCCGTCCACCGGGCCGCCGGTGATCTCCTCCAGGAGGCTCCGGGAGTGCCGGGTCTCGTCGGCGAGGGTGGCGTCGTCGGCCTCCGTGAGCCGCCGGTGGGTCAGGCCGTGCGAGCCGATCTCCATGCCGGCGGCGGCGATCCGCTCGATGCCCTCCTCGGTGAGCAGCGGCTTGCGCGGGCCCTCGGTGTCCCAGTCGTTGACGCCGCCGAGCCGGCCCGGCAGGACGTACACGGTGGCGGTGAAGGAGTGCCGGCGCAGCAGCGGCAGCGCCGAGTCGAGGAAGTCGGCGTACCCGTCGTCGAAGGTGAGGCCGACCAGCCCCCTGGCCCGTCCCTCGGCCGTCGCGGCGAGCAGCTCGCGCACCGACACGCCGCGCAGCCCCCGGTCGCCCAGCCAGTGGAGCTGCCGGGCGAAGCGCACGGGGGAGACGGTCACCCCGTACGGGTCGTCAGCGGTGTCCGTGATCGAGTGGTACATCGCCACCCACAGGGGCGGCTTCGCCCACAGGGGCGGCTTCGGCAGCAGGCGGCGCAGCGCGGTGGGGGCGGGCATGGGCGGTCCTTCGGCGTCGGGTGGAGCGGTGGGGGAGGGGAGGGATCTCCGGCGCCTTGGCGGCGCAGGCGATGAAGAGCAGGAACACGCCGGCGACGACCAGGCCGGCGACGACGAGGGAGACCAGCGGCGGACCGATCGCCACCGAGCAGAGCCAGCCCGCGCCGGTCGCCCAGGCGGCGGCGGTGGCGAGCCGCAGCAGGCCCTCGCCGAGCCGGTCCGGGCGGACCGGGACGGTCTGCCGGTGGGCGCCGCGCAGCAGCAGGACGGCGGTCAGGGTGATGCCGAGCGCGTTGGCGGCGGCGAGGCCCACGGCGCCCCAGGCGGCGGCGCCGGGCACCCCGGCGGCGGCGGTGGCGGCGAGCCCGGCGGCCATCGCGGCGGCCGGGTACCAGAGCGGGCGGGCGGCGGAGAAGTAGCAGCGGACGAGGGCGCCGACCATGGTCTGGCCGAGCAGCCCGAGCGCGTAGACCCGCATCACGGCGGCGGTGGCGACCGTGTCCGCATGGTCGAACTCACCCCGCTGGAACAGCAGTTCGACGATCTTGGGGGCGGCGGCGATCACCACCGAGGCGCCCACCAGGACCACCACCGCCGCCAGCAGCAGATCCCGCTCGACCCGCCGCCGCGCCCCCTCCGGATCGCCCGCGGCCAGCGCCCGCGCGACCACCGGGAAGCTGACCGTGCACAGCATCAGCGACAGGATCATCGGCATCTGCGCGATCTTCTGCGCGTAGTTCAGGTGCGAGATCGCCCCGGACGGCAGCGGCGCGGCGAGGAACCGCTCGACCAGCGTCTGCGACTGACGGGTCAGCGAGAAGGCGACCACCGGCGCGATCAGCCCGAACACCACCAGGCGCCCGTCCCCGCCGAGCCCCGGCGCCAGCGCCTCCGGCTCCCGCGACGGCACCGGCCGCGCCCGCAGCTCCCGCAGCAGCGAGGGCGCCTGCACCAGCACCATCAGCACCCCGCCGACCGCGACCCCGGCGGCGGCCGACCGCACCCCCCACGGCTCGCGCAGGAGCACCATCGTGCCGATGATGCCGACGTTGTACGCCACGTAGATCGCGGCCGGCGGCAGGAAGACGTGGTGCGCCCGCAGCGCCGCCGAGCAGTAGCCGACGAGCGCGAAGGTGAGCACGCAGGTCGCGGTCAGCCGGGTGCAGTCCACCGCGAGGTCCGGGTCGGAGA
The DNA here is from genome assembly GCF_042741435.1 of Streptomyces sp. NPDC058955. NCBI lineage: Bacteria > Bacillati > Actinomycetota > Actinomycetes > Kitasatosporales > Streptomycetaceae > Streptomyces > Streptomyces sp. NPDC058955. The sequence goes on from NZ_JBHYKM010000148.1 coordinate 5,458, forward strand.
GCCCCGGCGCGAGCACCCCGACCACCGCCGGGGCGGCCACGATCAGGACGGCGGCGACCACCCCCACCGTCAGGGTCAGCCGGGGCAGCGTCCCCCGCACCAGCTCCCGCACGGGATCCCCGAACAGCGTCCCCGCGCGCCGGGCCAGCGCCCGCGAGAAGGCCGGCACCAGGATCAGCGCCATCGCGTCCTCGATCAGCAGCGTGGACGCGAACTCCGGCACCGTCCACGCCACCAGGAACGCGTCCGTCTCCGCGCCCGCGCCGAAGTACCCGGCGAGGATCTGGTCCCGGACCAGCCCGAGCACCGCCCCGACGGCGGTCAGCCCCGCCGTCACCGCCGCCGCCTTCGCGAGGAACCCCCGCTTCTGCCCGCCCGCCGCCGGCGCCTTCACCCGGGCGTGCGCCCGCCGCCCGGTCCGAGGCGGCGCGAGCGTGGCGGTCGCCGCGCCCGGACCGCCCGAGGTCTCCGCCGGCGGTCCCGGCGGGGGCGCCCACACGTCGGCGGCGGGCGCGGCGGCCCGCCGGACCGCGACCCGACGGGCACCGGCGAGACCCCCGGGACCACGACCGGGCTCCGGCGCCACGGCCTCCGCACCACCCCCCGGCAGCACGGCGGCCCCCGGGGCGCACGGGGAGTCCGTGGCGTCCGGGGGCATCGGGGACCAGGGGTCGGTCAGGGGTTCGCCGTGCTGCGGTCGCGGCGGACACGGCGGTACGGCACCGGCGCCGCCGGACCCCGGGGGCGCGACGTACGCGTCCGTGGGATCCGGCGGACCGGCCCACGGGTCACGCACCGCGCACCCCCGCCGCCCCCTCGCGGCCCGGCGCCAGCGCCCACCAGGCGGCGAGGCCGAACACCACCGACATCAGGACCGTCGACGGGCCGCCGATGTCCGCGTAGAAGAAGTCGATCAGCTGCCAGGCCAGCAGCCCGGTCGCGACCAGCGCGCAGTCCGCGCCCGACCGGCGCCGCCGCAGCGCGCCCACCAGCAGCGCCAGCCAGCTCCCCGCCAGCGCGAGCAGCCCGATCAGCCCCTGCTCGCTGAGGACCAGCAGGTACATGTTGTGCGGGGAGAGCAGCGGCTGCTTCTGGAAGCCCGCGCCCGCGCCCGCCGTGTCGCTGCCGGAGGAGAGCGCCACCGAGGCGTTCGAGTCCCGGTACTGCGGGAAGCCCTTCAGTCCCACCCCGGTCAGCGGCTCCGACGCCCACATCCGCCCGGCCGCCGCCCACATCGTGTACCGGTCCGTCACCGACTGGTCCGGCGCCGCCGTCACCTGCGTGATGCTGGTGACCCGCTCCTTCACCATCGCGGAGCCGATCCCGAGCCCGCCGACCAGCACCACCGCCAGCGCGCCCACCGCGAGCGCCACCCGCGCCGCCCGGCGCACCCCGCCGAGCAGCAGCTGGATCCCGCAGGCCAGCACGGTCGCGATCCACGCGCCCCGGCTGAAGGACAGCGTCAGCGGCACCACGAGCAGCGCCGCGCACACCAGCGCGGCGGTCCGCGTCCGGCCCGCCGGAGCCCCCAGCGCGATCCCGGTGACGATCACCAGGCCGTACGCCACCACCGTCGCCATGCCCATCACGTCGGTCGCCCCGAAGGTGCCCACCGCCCGGATGTCCTCGCCCTGGTACGAGGCGCCCGTCCCCGTCAGGTACTGCGTCACGCCCACCGCGCCCTGGACCAGTGCCAGCGCCACCAGCCCCCACGCCACCACCGCGAAGTCCCGCCGGTCCCGGACCATCAGCAGCACCGCCGCCGGGACCAGGACGAAGACCTGTACGTAACGGGCGACGCCCGGCAGGCTCGCCGCCGGGTCGTTCGAGGTGATCGCCGCCAGGCAGACCCCGAACACCGGCAGCCCGAGCACGACCGCCGCCGTCCGGGTCAGCGGCCGGGCGCCGCCGCGTACGACCCGCACCAGACAGACCAGCACCAGCAGGCCCGAGGCCGCGTCGGCGACCGTGCCGGTGCCGCCCGTCCCGCCCTGCGCCCCGCCGCCGCCCGGCACCAGGAGCAGCGCGATCACCGCCAGGACCGGGGAGAGCGCACCGACCCGGCGCGCCCACTCCCGGGCGTCCGGCGTCCCCGCGAGGACCGGTGCCGTCGTCACGGCCGTCGCCATCTCAGCTCCCCGTCGGTCGGACGAGACCGGCCGCGGTGCGGACCAGGATGCAGACGTCCTGCCAGAGCGACCAGTGGTCGATGTAGTGGTTGTCGAAGCGGCAGCGGTCCTCGATCGAGGTGTCGCCGCGCAGCCCGTTCACCTGCGCCAGACCGGTGAGCCCGACCGGCATCCGGTGGCGGGCCGCGTACCCCGCGTGGATCTTGCTGAACTGGGCGACGAAGTACGGTCGTTCGGGCCGCGGACCGACCAGGCTCATGTCGCCGCGGAGCACGTTCCACAGCTGCGGCAGCTCGTCCAGCGAGGACTTCCGCAGGAAGCCGCCGGCCGCGCTCATCCGCCGGTCCCCGGCCACGTTCCACCGGGTCGCAGACTCCGTCTCGTCCGACGGCCGGAGCGTACGGAACTTCAGCAGCGTGAAGTGGCGGCCGTGCTGGCCCACCCGCTCCTGCCGGAACAGCACCCCGGGCCCGTCCGACAGCCGCACCGCCAGCGCGCACAGCGCGAGCACCGGCAGCGCCAGCGCCAGCGCCGGACCGGCCAGCGCGATGTCCAGGGCCCGCTTGGCCAGCACCCCGCGCCGCTCGGTCGGCGGGACGAGCCGGCGGCGGGCGTACCCCCACACGTGCTCGCCCATCGGCCCCTCGCACCGCTCGCCGCCGACCCGCCAGGTCACGCAGCCGTAGTGCTGGAAGAGGGTCACCAGCTCCGGCTCGTCCGACAGGAACACCGCCTCGCGGACCGTGTTCTGGATGACCGCCCGGCGGATCTCCTCCGCCGTCGTCAGCAGCGGCAGCCCGGCCTCCACCGGACGCTGCTCGCCGACCGTCGCGTCCGGCAGCCCCACGACGCCGACCGGCCGCATCCCGTACTCGGGGTGCTGCAGGGCCGCCGCCGCGAACCGGCGGGCCGCCGTCGGCGGACCCACCACCAGCGCCGAACGCGGCCGCTCCCGGGCGATCCGCCGCCCGCGCGCGAGCAGCACCGCCCGCACCACGGACGCCACCCCGACGTGCGCGCCGTACGCCGCGCACAGCCGCAGCGGCCCGATCGCCAGCTCCGGCGACCAGGCCGCGGCACCGGCCGCCGCCACGCACCACACCACCCCGGCCCGGGAGGCCAGCGCGGGCAGCTCGTCGAGCAGCCGGACGTGCGCCGCCGGCCGGTGCAACCCGCCGCGCCCGTCGAGGACGAGCAGCAGCGCCGCCACCGGCAGCAGCAGCCGCGGATCCTGATGGGCGGGGCCGAGCAGCGCGGCACCGGCGAGCACGGCCAGGCAGTCGACGGCCCGCAGCACCGCCGCCCCCGGCCCCGGCCGCGCGGCCGCCCGGTGGCGCGGCAGCGCGAGCCGGCCGGACAGCCGCCGCCGAGGAGCGAGCGAGGCGGACCCGAAGGCCGGGCCCGCGACCGGCCACGGGCCGGGTGAGGAAGGAACGCTGGTACTTTCCGTGGTCACTGCGCAATCGGCTCTCTGTGCTCGGTGCCCCGCACTCCGGCCAGCTCGCGGTAGATCTCCGCGACGGCCGCGCCGGTGCGCCGCACATCGAAACTGCTGAGGACGTGCTCGTGGGCCTCACGGCCCAGGCGGTGCCGCAACTCCGGCCTGCCGAGCAGGCGGCTGAGAGCGACGGCGAGGGCGGCCGGGTCCTCGGGCGGGACCAGGCACGGGGCTTCGTGGCCGGGCGGCAGGCTCTCGCGCGCCCCGTCGACGTCGGTGACGACGACCGGCCGGCCCGCCGCCATCGCCTCCAGGGGCGCCAGCGCCATGCCCTCCCAGCGGGACGGCAGCACGACGACGTCCGCCGCCCGGTACCAGGGCACGGTGTCCGCGACGGCGCCGGCGAACCGCACCGAGGGACCGGCGGCGGCCCGCAGCCGCTCCCCGTCCGGCCCGTCGCCGACGAGCACGAGCCGTGCGCCCGGCACCTCGGCGAGGACCGCGGGCCAGGCGGCGAGCAGCACGTCCTGGCCCTTCTGCCGGCAGAGCCGGCCCACGCACACCACCGTGGGCGCCGGATTCCCGGCGGGCCCGTCGGTCGCGAACCGGGCCACGTCCACCCCGTTGTGCACCACGGACCAGGCGGCCCGGACCCCGGCCTGCTCGCCGGTACGCCGCTCCGCCCCGCTCACGCACAGGACGCGGTCGGTCCAGCGGGCGCCGAACCGCTCCCAGCGGCGGGCCAGTTCGGCGGTGGTGCCGGTGACCGCCTCGAAGGACCAGGCGTGCGGCTGGTACACGGTCGGGATCCGGCCGCGCACCGCGAGCCGGGCGCACAGGCCCGCCTTCGCCGAGTGCGCGTGCACGAGCCCGGGCCGCACGGCCCGGACCACCCGGGCCAGCTCGCGGGTCTCCCGGACCAGCGCGGGACCGGGGTCCCGGCCGGCCCGCCAGTCGTGGACCTCGGCACCCTCGGCGCGCAGCTCCGCGGCGAGCGCGGTGCCGGGCGGACAGGCGACCACGGGGCGCAGCCCGGCCGCGCGCTGGGCGCGCACCAGGTCGACGACGACCCGGGCGACCCCGCCGTCGCCGGGCTGGACCGCGTGCAGGACGGTGACGGACCCGGGGTCCGTCTCGATCGGGGCCCGCACGTCAGCGCCGTACGTCCGCCTGCAGGAAGAGCGCGCCGAGCCAGACGGTGTCCTCGCGGCTGCCGAGCCGGACCTGGACACGATCGGCTCCCTGGCGCAGCGCCCCCCGCAGATCGAAGACATCGGAGTCGTACCCGAGAGTGTTCCCGGCGGCGGGGAAGCGCGTCGTCCCGGCCTTGCCGAATTCGGTGATGCTGGAGTTCAGCACGTCGTTCACGGAATTGGCGGAATCACCGAGCCGGGTGCCCTTCCGGCCGCTCGTCCGTACCTCCAGGTAATCCCCGGGAGTTCCCCGGTCGCCGTCATAGGCGACGACTCCGAGACGCCCCTCGGTGCCCTTCGGATAACGGTGCCCGTCAAGGGGGACGCGCAGCTCGCCGGCGCGCGGTCCGACCGTCTCGAAGCCGTCCCAGACGCTCAGCCGGCGCAGCGGTTCGCCGTCCTTCTCGTACGCGGCGACCAGCGTCCAGCCGCCCCAGCCGCCCACCGCGCTGCGGCCCATGGCCACGTTCACCTGGGCGACCGTCCACTGCCCGGGCGTGGCCCACCGGACCAGCTCGGTGACGTCGGCGGACGCCTGGAAGGCGTCGGCGCCGTCGGCGGTCCGATGGCCCGTCAGGGTGTCGGCGAGCAGCGCCTTGTACCGCCCGCCGGGCTCCGCGATCAGCACCCGCCCGTTGTCCTTCGGCGGCTTCTGCTCGCCCACCCGCAGGTTGCCGCCCCAGTACAGCCGGGCCCAGGCGACCCGGGCCCCGGCCGGCACCGGCAGTTCGGCCCGGCTGGAGTTGTACGTGTTGGGGTCGTCGTCCACGTCGACGTAGCCGATCGTCGCCCCGTCGTTGGAGGTCTCGGTGCCCTGGGCGCCCTTCGCCGAGGCGTTGGCGGCGCGCACGATCCCGCCGTGCAGTTCGGCCTGGTAGCGCGCGGCGAAGGGGACCCGGGCGGCCTCCCCGGGCCCGGGTGGCGCGGGCGGCGCGGCGGCGGAGGCGAGCGGCGGCGCGGCGGTCAGCACCGCGCACGACAAGGCGCACAACACGCTGCGACGCACAGCAAGAAGCGCTGAATTCCGCATACAGGTTCTCCGCTTTGATGAGAGAAGGAAGGGAAGACCCGTGAAGACCGGGGGAGGGGGAGGTGTCGTCCGCACGAAATGGGTGAACGCGCGGCGGGCCCGGAAGCAACGTTCGGGAACGTTATAACCCCGGCGCGGAGCGATAGTAAGCATTAGATGCTCGGAAACGCTAACTCCCGTATCCGTGCGGCAGGTTCCTCGTTGTGCGTGTTGCGCCATTCCCCGGTCCGTCGCCCGAATGTCCCTCCACCGGCCCAAAGATCGGTTGAACGTCACCCGTTCGGGAGAGCAACCGATGAAAATCCGGAGCGTTGTTGAGGGAGCCGGGCCGAACAGTCCGCGCAGTCCGAGTTGGAAATCGATCGAGGAGTACTTCTCCATGTCTCGTATCGCCAAGGCCGCCGTCCTGACTGTGGGTGCCGCCGCCGCGGTCGCCGGTGCCTCCGGTGCCGCCTTCGCCGACGCCGGCGCCGAGGCCGCCGCCGTGAAGTCCCCCGGTGTCGGCTCCGGCAACGTCATCCAGGTCCCGGTCCACATCCCGGTCAACCTCTGCGGCAACACCGTCAGCGTCATCGGCGCGCTGAACCCGGCCTTCGGCAACACCTGCGTCAACGCCTGATCTCGCACGTCGGATCGGTCCTTCCGAAGCCGGGGGGGCCCCCCCCCGGGGGGGGGGCCCCCCGGGTTGACCAGCGGGCCCCGGGGGGGGTACAGGTTGGGCGCCCCCCCCCG
>NZ_JBHYKM010000148.1:11989-14663 GCF_042741435.1 Streptomyces sp. NPDC058955
CCGCGCTCCCCCACCACCCCCACCCCCCAGACCACCCCCCGGTGGCGGGGCACCACCCCCGCCGCGCCCCCCCCCCCGGGGGGGGGGCCCCCCCGGCTTTTCCCTTGCGGCCACTGGGTCGGTACTCGTTCGGGCGCACCCCCGTGCGCCGTCCGGTGCAACGGCGTACGCCCCTTCGCGGGGCAGTCCCGGCAGGTGGATTCACTCGAACGGAGACGTGGCGCTCAGTAGTTCTGCGGTTGCGGAGGGCTATACCCGCAGGCACGGTGGGAGAGCAGTTGTCCGACGCATAAGGAAAAGGAACACATATGCGTCCCCTCGCTTCACCCCGCCTCACCGCCCTGGCGATATCCGCCGCCCTCACCCTCGGCATGGCGGGACCCGCCGTCGCCGACGAGCTCCATCCCTCCCGCGCGGCCGACCGGGCCGCCCACTCCTCGCTCCCCGACGCCGCCGCCCTGCTGGCCCAGACCAAGGCGCTCGGGGACGTCGGCGGGGTGACGACCCCCGTGACCGAACTCGTCGCCGCCGCCCTCAAGGCCGACGACGGCCAGCTCCCCGCGGCCGACGCCGACGCCCTGAAGGCGAAGATCCAGGCCGCCGTCGACCAGGCGAAGGAGACCGCCCCCGCCCCGCTGCCGGAGACCCCGGCCGCCCCGGAGCTGCCGGTCACCCCGCCCGCCGCCGACCTCCCGGTCGCCCCGCCCGCCGCCGACCTCCCGGTCGCCCCGCCCGCCGTCGAGGCTCCCGTGGCCCCGCCCGCCGTGGAGGCCCCGGCCGAGCTGCCGGTGAAGCCGCCCGTCACCCTGCCCGTCGCGGCCGGGGCCAAGGCCGCGCAGGCCGCGCAGGCCGCGCCGGCCGATCTGGTCGACGACGCCCTCGCCTCCGTCGAGAAGGCCGTCGCCGGGCTGCTCGCCGCCGTCACCTCCGGGGCCGCCGGCGGTGTCGTCCCGCAGGTCACGGCCACGCTGACCTCCCTGGTCAACCTCGCCGTCGCCACCGTGCTCGGCAGCGGGCTGCCCGCGCCGGACCTGGCCGGGCTGCCGGCGCTGCCCGCCCTCCCGGTGGAGGCGCCGGAGCTGCCCGTCGACCCGCCGGTCGAGGCCCCTGAGCTGCCCGTCGAGGCGCCCGTGAAGCCTCCGGTCGCCGCGCCCGAGCTGCCGGTGAAGCCGCCGCTGCCGGTCCGCTGACCCGCGAGCACACCCCCGACCCGTACCGGTCCGGCCTCCCGCCGGGCCGGTACGGGCATGTGTGCGCCCGGTCATCCGGAAATAGCACCGGTCCCCTTCGATCGGGTGCAGTGTCGAGAAATCCCTCCTCCTGGAGTTTCCGGGGAGCGCACCTCTCGTTACAGAAGACGGAAGCGACGTACAGGAATTCCCCAAGAAGCCTGTGCAGAACGCGAGTTGAAGAAACAGAGGAAGGATTCTCCCCATGAAGCCCACCAAGGTCGCCGCGGTCGTCGCCGGTTCCCTCATGGCGCTCGGAGCCGCCGCCCCCGCCATGGCCGCGGAGGCGCTGACCCCGACCAGCCTGAACGGCGGTCTGGAGGCGATCGCCGCCAACGGGCTGAAGTCGGACGTCCTCAGCAGCACCACCGAGGGCTCCCCGGTCAAGACCGTCACCGACACCGCCACCCAGCTGAACCAGACCGGCAAGGGCCTCCCGCTGATCGGCGGCCTGCCGGCGAGCCCGCTCGGCGGCTGATCGAATGATTTTCTGACCGGTCGCCGTGTGGCCTCGACTCCACACGGTGTGCCGCTCCCTACTCTCTGGACCGTCCCACCGCGAACGTCAGCGGGGGACGCGGCCGGTCGGAGCGAGGGGGGATCCTCGCCGGTCTCTCCCTTTCTCCCGAGGAAGAGCGGTATGCGGTCCATCATCAGCAGGAAAGTACTCACCGCGGCGGCAGCGACCGGACTGCTGTCGCTGACCGGCGGTCTCGCACTGGCCGCGAACGCCCACCCCGGCACGGGCGACACGCCGGGACCCGGCAACGGCCAGGCCCACGCGCCCCTCTCGCCGGAACTCTGCGGCGCGAGCGTGGACCTGGGCGACTACGTGGCGTCGGCCGTCGGAGACCTCTGCGCCCACGCGGCGGAGGACCCCGACGGCGGCTACGGCGAGGAGCCCGAGGAGCCCACCCCGACGCACCCGCCGACCCACCCCCCGACCCACCCGCCCACGCACCCGCCCACGCATCCCCCGACCCACCCGCCGACGAAGCCGCCGACGAACCCGCCGACGACTCCGCCCGGCGAGTGTGAGGAGCCGGAGCCGGGTGAGGAGCCGGAGCCCGGTTGCGAGCCCACCACGCCGCCGACCAAGCCCCCGACGCATCCGCCGACGAAGCCGCCGACGAACCCGCCGACGACTCCGCCGGGTGAGTGCGAGGAGCCGGAGCCGGGTGAGGAGCCGGAGCCCGGCTGCGAGCCCACCGTGCCGCCCACGCACCCGCCCACCACCCCGCCCGAGCTCCCCGACACGGGCAGCGATCCCGCCCTCTGGGGAGCGGCCGCGGTCAGCGCCGCCCTCATCATCGGCGGCACCGTCGTCCAGCTCCGCGGCGGACGCCTCGTCCGCTCCCGCCGCCACTGACGTACGAACCGTGCTGACGTGACGTCAACAGGGGCCCCCCCCCCCCCCCCGGGGGGGGCCGGGGGGTTGGGGTCCG
>NZ_JBHYKM010000148.1:14673-16021 GCF_042741435.1 Streptomyces sp. NPDC058955
ACCCCCCCCCGGCGGCCCCCCCGCGCGCCCTCCCCCCCCCCCACACACCAACACACGGTGTTCCGCCACACACCCCCCGCCCCCCCCCCCCCCCGGGGGGGGGCCCCTGGTGTTGCTGCACATGGGGGAACCACGCGCGACGTTTCGGCCGACGGGCTCGTTCACACGGCATGACTCTGCGCTCTCAGGCCGGCATGGGCCTTCTCATGACCGCGCTCGCCTCCGCCGCCATGGCCGTCCCGGCCGCCGCCGTCGAGGCCCCGGTGGTGGTCCCCCTCCAGGGCCTCGAACCGGTCCTGCCGATGGACGCCCCCACCGTCGCGACCGGCGTCCCGGTACCGGTGCCCGGCGCGCCGACCGGCTTCCAGAAGGGCCTCGGGGCGCTGCCCGACGTGACCCTGCCGAGCGTCCCGCTCACCGGCACCCTGCCCAAGACCGTCGTGGACGCCCCGCTCCCCGAGCTCCTGGAGGGCAGCGAGCCCGGCCGCGCGCTCTTCTCCACCCCGCACTCCGAGATGGCGGCCGCCACCCCCGGCGCCGTCCTCGGCAACCCCGTCGAGGCGCCGAAGGGCAACGGCCTCGCCGGACTGCCCGACCTCGCCCCGCCGCAGCTCGGCCTCGTCGCCCCCACGCTCAGCGGCGCCCTCGACTCCCAGCTCGGCCTCGCCCCCGGCCGCGGCTGACCCCCTTCACCCCTTCACCCCCTCACCCCCCTCATTTCGGAATTCCGTACGAACGCGGTCCGCGCGGGTGAAGACACGATTCTTCCCCGCTACCGCACGGGCTTCTCGTCGTTGCACCGGAAGGCTTGTCGCATGGCCGCGGCCCGCGGTCCGGTGTGCCGCCCGTCGTATCCGACGGCGGGGGGACATCGGACCGCGGGCCATCATTCCGCCCCGTCCCGCGGGCTTTTCCGATTTCCCCCCTCCCGTTCGGCCCAAAGGCCGTGACCCCGCCCGTGGTACGGCGTTGAACGGAAGTGACGGCCGTGATCCCTGCGGTCGCTCGACCCATTCAAGGAGTTCTGATGTCTCGCATCGCCAAGGCTGCCGCCGTTCTCGCCGGCACCGGTGCCGTTGCCCTCACCGGAGCCGGCCTGGCCGTCGCCGACTCGGGCGCCGAGGCCGTCGCCGCCCACTCGCCCGGCGTCGCCTCCGGCAACGTCGTCCAGGTCCCGGTCCACGTCCCGGTCAACCTCTGCGGCAACACCGTCAACGTCATCGGCCTGCTGAACCCGGCCTTCGGCAACAGCTGCGCCAACATCGACGCCCCGAAGGACAACGGCGGCTACGGCGGCTGATCCGCCCCGAGCCCCATGGGCGTCCCCCCGGCCCCACCAGGGCCGGGG
>NZ_JBHYKM010000149.1:0-15520 GCF_042741435.1 Streptomyces sp. NPDC058955
GCTTCCTTTCACCAGAGCACACCACCACCTCTCTATAGTGTTGTACTCCTCAACTAACAATATTCTGGCTAGGGGGGTGGGGGGCCCTCCTCAGCGGGCCCCCCCTCCCCCACCCCCCCCGCCCCCCGCGAACCGACGCCGGCTCAGGCGTGCGCGCCGGGCCACGGCCCGGGCGTCTCGCTCTCCTCGATCTCCTCGACCTTGGTGTCGAAGAGCCGGAAGCCGCGGCGCTCGTAGTTGGCCATCGCGTGCGGACCGTCCAGCGAGCAGGTGTGCAGCCACACCCGCTTGGTCGGCTCCCGGTCCGGCCAGCGCTCGGCCAGGTCCCAGGCGCGCCGGACGCCCTCGGAGAGCAGGTGGCCGCCGATGCGGCGGCCCCGGAAGGCGGGGATCAGGCCGAAGTAGACGATCTCGACGACCCCGTCGTCCTGCGGGTCGAACTCCACGTACCCGGCCGGCGTCCCCCGGTCGTACGCCACCCAGACCTCGGCGCCCGGCTTCTCCGCTATCTCCTTCCACTGCGCGTAGCTCAGCGGGAGCCGGTCGGCCCAGTTGATGTCGCCGCCGACCGCCGTATAGAGGAAGCGGCTGAACTCGGGGGAGGGGACCTCGGCCCGGCGGACCGTGATGCCGTCGCCCTCGGGGACCCGGGCCGGACGGAGGTCGTCCGGCGAGGTCTGCTCCAGGGACCAGGTGGTGAGAGTGATGCTCATGCCCTTATCGCATCATGCGGAGCGAAGGATTCCCAGGGCGGGCCGGGGTGGGGCCCGTCTCTCCGGGCCCCGCCGGACGGAGTGTCCGGCATGTGGACAGGGGGCGCGCGAAGGGGTGCTCCGCGACGGGACGCCCACGCGGGGGCGCCCGGCCCGCGGAGCGCCGTGCCGCGCGGAGGGTCAGACCCTGCTGGCCGACCGGATCGCCGGGGCCGCCGAGTGCGGCAGCAGGTCGGCCGGGTCCTCCGGGCGCCGCACCTCCACCGCGATCTCCTCGCGGAAGCGGTACGGGCGGTGCGCCAGGACACCCGCGAGGGTCCGGCGCACCCGCGACATCTCGGCCCGGACCGTCACCGTCCGCGTCCGGTCACCGAACACGTCCTCCGCCAGATCGGCCGCCGTCCGCCCGTCCGGGTGCAGCGCGAGGAGGTACAGCAGCTCCGCGTGGCGCGGGCTCAGCTCCTGCTGCCAGCTCCCCGCCGCCCCGGAGACCGCCACCGTCCAGCGGCGCGGCCGGCTCAGGTCCAGCACCAGCCGGCTCGCCGCGCCCGACTCCGTACCCGCCGGGGCGGTGTCCTCCTCGACCCGCAGCAGCCAGCCGCCGGGCAGCGGCTCCACCGTGCACAGCCCCAGCGAGGGCAGCCAGGCCCGGCCGGCGCCGAACGACTTCGGCAGCACGATCCGGTCCGTCGGAGCCAGCCCGGTCACCGCGGCCGTCCAGCCGTGCGGGTCGACCGCGACGGCCCGGCCGCCCACCCGGCACAGGATCGGCGCGGCCACCGCCCGCAGCCGCTCCACCGTGGCCCGGTGCCGCTCGCGCAGCTCGGCCTCCGCGAGCCGGGCGACCGAGCCGACCAGGGCCAGCATCGAGGGGTGGAAGGTGGAGGCCGGCCCGCTCACGTCGACGACGCCGAGCAGCCGGCCGTCGCGCGGGTCGTGGACGGGCGCGGCCGCGCAGGTCCAGTTGTGCAGCGCGTGCACGTAGTGCTCGGCGGAGTGGACCTGCACCGCCCGCCGGGTGGCGAGGGCGGTGCCGACCGCGTTGGTGCCGGTGGTGTGCTCGGTCCAGGCCGCGCCCTCCTCCAGACAGATCCCGTTCGCCTGCCGGATCACCGACGGGTGGCCCTCCCGCCACAGCACCCGGCCGTGCTCGTCGGTGACCACCATGATCTGGAGCGAGGCGTCGGCGATCCCGGCCAGGCCGGAGCTGAGCGTCTGCATCACCTCGGCCAGCAGGGTGCTCCGCCGCCGGTGCTCCAGCTCGTCGCGGCGCAGCAGGACGCTGTTGGTGCCCTGGTCGGGGTCGAGGCCGAGCCGGGCCATCCGCCGCCAGGAGGCGTCGATCTCCGCGCGGGGCGCGATCGGCGGCTTCCGGCCGGCCAGCGTCTCCTCGCGGACGCGGTGCAGCAGCCGGGCCGCCTGGACGGCGTCCATGGTGGCCAGACGCTTCATGTCGAGCCGCGTGTTGTTCATCGGTCCCTCCCCGCCACCCGGTGTGCTGTATCGGTTCTGCAGTTCCGGGCGGATGGCCGGAGTGTCGTCAGCGCCGTACGGCCCCGTCCGAATTGTCGCCCCGGGCCGCGGCTCGCAGTGTCGCGGGTCCATCGTGCCGTCCGGAAGCCCTCCGCGGAGCCCGGTTCGGGTAATCCTGCAACCCTTTGCAACTCTGGCCCCGGACCACCCCGGTGCGTGAATGTGGTGACGGCGGGTGGTGGTGCCGTGTCGGCGCAGCATCACCCCCGCCTTCCGCGCGTGCCGGCCCCGCGCTCCGCCCAGCGGTCCGCCGGGCCCACCCCTGGTACGCGCGGCCCAGCCTCCCGCGCCCCGGACCCTCCGGACGCCGCGCCCGCACGCCGCGGATTCCCACCCGGACGGGCGTACCCGCGCTCACCCCACCGGCCGCGCCCGCTCCACCACCGCCCGCAGGTCCAGCGTGTGCGGCAGCGTCCCGAAGGCCGAGCCCGTGTCGCCGCCCAGCCGGCCCGCGCAGAACGCGTCCGCCACCTCCGGCGGCGCCCAGCGGACCAGCAGCGCACCCTGCAGGACCAGCGCCATCCGCTCCGCGAGCCGCCGGGCCCGCGCCTCCACGCCCTCCAGGTCGGCCAGCTCCGCGAGCAGCCCGCGGATCGCCCGGTCGAGCCGGGGGTCCGCCCCCCGCGCCTCCCCGACCTCCCGCAGATACGCGTCCAGCGCCGCCGGCTCCCTCCGCAGCGCCCGCAGCACGTCCAGCGCCTGGATGTTCCCCGCGCCCTCCCACACCGAGTTCAGCGGCGACTCGCGCAGCAGCCGCGGCAGCCCGGACTCCTCCACGTACCCGTTCCCGCCCAGGCACTCCAACGCCTCCGCCACCACCGGCACGCACCGCTTCGTCACCCAGTACTTCGCCGCCGGCACCGCGATCCGCAGCAGCGCCAGCTCCCGCTCCGTACCGGAGTCGTACGCCGCCGCCAGCCGCATCCCGAGCACGGTCGCCGCCTCCGACTCCACCGCCAGGTCCGCGAGCACGTTCCGCATCAGCGGCTTGTCGACGAGGAGACCGCCGAAGGCCGAGCGGTACGAGGCGTGGTGCACGGCCTGCGCCACCGCCTGCCGCATCAGCGCCGCCGACCCCAGCACGCAGTCCAGCCGGGTCGCCGCCACCATCCCCATCACGGTCCGCAGCCCGCGGCCCTCCTCGCCGATCCGGCGCGCCCACGTCGTCCCGTCGAACTCGACCTCCGCGGAGGCGTTCGAGCGGTTGCCCAGCTTGTCCTTGAGCCGCTGGAGCGCGAACGCGTTGCGCGAGCCGTCGTCGAGCACCCGGGGCACCAGGAAGCAGGTGAGCCCGCCGGGTGCCTGCGCGAGGACCAGGAAGGCGTCCGACATCGGCGCCGAACAGAACCACTTGTGCCCGGTCAGCACGTACTCGCCGGCGGCCGCCAGCGGCCGCGCCGACGTCGTGTTCGCCCGTACGTCGCTCCCGCCCTGCTTCTCCGTCAGCCCCATCCCGAGCAGCACCCCCGCCTTCGAGACGACCGGCGCGAGCTCCCGCTCGTACACCCGCGAGGCGGCGAGCGGCTCCCACACCGCCGCCACCTCCGGCTCGGCCCGCAGCGCCGGCACCGCCGCGTGCGTCATCGACACCGGACAGCCGGTCCCGGCCTCCGCCTGCGTCGCCACCAGGAACCCGGCCGCGCGCCGCACATGCCCGCCGGGCCGCCCCCAGGCGTCCGTCAGGCCCGCCGCGACCGCCTTGCCGAGCAGCCGGTGCCAGGCCGGATGGAACTCCACCTCGTCGATCCGGTGCCCGTACCGGTCATGGGTCCGCAGCCGCGGCGGATACGCGTTCGCCTGCTCGCCCCACTCCCGCACCTGCTCCGAACCGGTCGCCCGGCCCAGCGCCCGCAGCTCCTCCCGGGCCTCGTCGAGGAGCTCCGCCGGCAGATGGCGCCCGACCGCCTCCGCCAGCGCCCGGTCGGACGTGTACACGTCGTACCCCACCAGGGGTGGAGCCTGATTGGTCACTGTGTGGGAGGCCGCTTCCATGCCGATACGGTAAGCAGGTGCAGGCAGCAAGCGAAACACCCGACCGGCCGGAGCGGCGACCCTGGAGCAGGCTCCACCGGGCCCGCGTCCTCTACCGCAACGTCTCCAAGCGGAAGATGGTCTGGCTGCTCCTCAAGGACACCGTCAACTCGTGCATCGAGTACCGGATCCTCGGCCTCGCCGCCGAGGCCGCCTTCTTCACCCTGCTGTCCCTGCCACCCCTGCTGCTCGGCCTCATCGCGCTCCTCGGCTACGCCGACGACTGGACCAACACCGACACGGTCGCCTCCATCCAGGAGAACATCCTCCGGGCGGCCGGCACGGTCCTCTCCGACCGGGGCGTCGCCGAGATCGCGCAGCCCGTCCTCGACGACATCACCCAGGCGAAACGTCCCGAACTCGTCTCCCTCGGCTTCGCCATCGCCCTGTGGTCCGGCTCCCGGGCGGTGAACGTCTTCATCGACACCATCACCGTCATGTACGGCCTCGACGGGCACCGGGGCATCGTCAAGACCCGCCTCCTCGCCTTCCTCCTCTACATCGTGGCGCTCCTCATCGGGGCGGTGGTGCTGCCGCTCGCGGTCGTCGGCCCCGACCGGGTCGTCGAGCTCGTCACCTGGGGCACGGACGTCGTCGCCGTCCTCTACTGGCCGGCCGTCATCCTGCTCTCCATCGCCTTCCTCACCACGCTCTACCACGTCTCCGTCCCCGTCCGGTCGCCGTGGATCGAGGACATCCCGGGCGCGCTCGTCGCCCTCGCGATGTGGGCGTTCGGCAGCTTCCTGCTGCGGATCTACCTGACGAGCCAGGTCGAAGGCCCCACCATCTACGGCTCGTTGGCCGCCCCCATCGCCATCCTGCTCTGGATCGGCGTCTCCGCCTTCGCGGTCCTCGTCGGCGCGGCGGTCAACGCGGCGATCGACCGCGTCTGGCCCTCCGTCGCCACCGCCGCCGCCCGCGAGGCCAACGAACGCGCCCGCGCGGTCCAGGCGGCGGAACTCGTCGCCCGCATCCGCGCGGAGGCGGAGGACGTCGACGAGGACGACCCCGACATGCCCTCCGAATTCCCCGAACGCTGGTCCAAGTTCCTCCCCCCGGACGACGTCAAGTCCCGCCTCCACACCGGCTGGGAGAAGGACTGAGCGACCCCGCCCGATCCGGCCTAGCCTGGGGAGGATGTACGAGGAGCGCCCCGCCCGGCTCGCCGGCGCCGTCCTGTGGACCCGGACGGCGCCCGCCCCCGTCGTCTCCGACGCCCTCGTCGTCCCCGACGGCTGCATGGACCTGATCTGGGCCGACGGCCGGCTCCTCGTCGCGGGCGCCGACACGCGCGCGTACCGCGCGGAGACGCCCGTCGCCCGCTACGCCGGCCTCCGCTTCGCCCCCGGCGACGCCCCCCGATTCCTCGGCGTCCCCGCCCACGAACTCCGCGACCGGCGGGTCCCGCTCGGCGCGCTCTGGGGCGAGGCCGGGGCGCGGCGGCTCGCGGAGCGGATCACGGACGCGCCCGACCCGGCCGGCGCCCTGGAGGCGTTCGTGCTGCGCCGGGCCGCCGACACCCCGGGACCCGATCCGCTGCTCCGGGCCGTCGTGGCCCGCCTCGCGGCCGGGCGGCCCGTCGCCGAGACGGCCGACGCGGTCGGGCTCGGCGCCCGGCAGCTGCACCGCCGCTCCCTCGACGCCTTCGGCTACGGCCCCAAGACCCTCGCCCGCGTGCTGCGCCTCCAGCGCGCGCTCGCCCTGATCCGGGCCGGCGTGCCGTTCGCGGAGGCGGCGCTGCGCGCGGGCTGCGCCGACCAGGCCCATCTCGCCCGCGAGACCCGGGCCCTGGCCGGCACGACGCCGACCGCCTACGCGCGCTCGGCGGGCGCGTCCGCGAAGAGCGACACCCCGCTGCCGTCCGGGTCGAGGACCACCGCGTAGCGCTGCCCCCACACCGCGTCCCAGGGCTTCAGGTGCCCGGAGTACCCGGCGGCGACCAGCTCCCCGTACACCGCGTCCACCTCCGCCGGCGCCCCGCACCGGAAGGCGAGCTCGATCCGGTGGCCTCCGGCGGGCCGGGTCCAGCCGGGATCGAAGGAGCGGACGACGTCCTCCGTGTCCCAGGCGATCCGCAGCCCGCCGGGCAGCACCGCCTCCACGTGCGGGGCGGACTCCGCCCCGGCCGGGACGTCCAGGCCGAGGCGCCGGTAGAAGGCGAGCGAGGCGGCCATGTCCGAGACGACGAGGCCGACGAGATCGAGACGAGGGGTGAGGTCCATGGCGCCACCGTAGGCACGCCGCACACCGCCGGTCTTGTACGAATCGGACACGGACGTTCGGCCCGATCCGCCGCCCGGAAGCCGCCGTTCGGCAACCGGGACGGCTCCAGCGGGCGACGTCGGAGCGAACTCTCCCCGATCCCGTGACGCCGTGTCAGCGGAGCTGGTACCCGTTCTCCCAGGATCACGACTTCGGCGCCGGGAGATCCCCGGCGCCTTCCCCCGGGAGGATCGCCGATGCGCAGTCGAGTCGCCGCCGTGACCGCCACCGTGACAGCCGGATTGCTCGCCCTCGCCACCCCCGCCTCCGCCGCACCCGCCGACAAACCGCAGGTGCTCAGCAGCTGGACCCAGACGACCGCGACGAGCTACAACGCCTGGGCCACCGCCCGGGCGAACCAGAGCGCCTGGTCCGCCTACGGGTTCGACTGGTCGACCGACTACTGCTCCTCCTCCCCGGACAACCCCTTCGGCTTCCCCTTCCAGATGTCCTGCGCCCGCCACGACTTCGGCTACCGCAACTACAAGGCCGCCGGCACCTTCAGCGCCAACAAGGCCCGCCTCGACGACGCCTTCCACGCCGACCTCAAGCGCGTCTGCGCCCGCTACTCGGGCCTGACCCGCACCTCCTGCGACTCCACCGCCTGGACCTACTACCAGGCCGTGAAGAACTTCGGCAGCAGCCCGGCCGTCAACTGAATCAATTCGGTGGTGCCGTGCCTCGGGGCGGACTATGGTGCTCGTGTCCGTCCCCGAGGGGCGGCGTCGGTACGTCGAGAAGAAGCAGGAGGTGAGGACATTGATGACTGTCACGGTGACGGGCTCTGCCCGCATTCAGGAGTTCATCGTTCCCACCCCTGTGGTCTCCGGCTGACATCACTCGACCTCTCGCGCGCGGAGCGCGCGGCCGGGGCCACCCTGTGAAGGGTTCCCCTTGTCTTTCCCGCTTTCCTCTTCCACTTCCACCACCTCCCTCTCGCTCGACGCGCACGGCTGGGACTCCGGCTGGGCCGAGAGCTTCGCGCCGTACGCCGCCCAGGGGCTCGTCCCGGGGCGGGTGGTCCGCGTCGACCGGGGGCAGTGCGACGTCGCCACCGCGGACGGCGTCGTCCGGGCCGACACGGCGTTCGTGACGCCGCACGACCCGCTGCGGGTCGTCTGCACCGGTGACTGGGCCGCCGTCGACCCCGAGGGCGCGAGCGATCCCCGGTACGTGCGGGCCTGTCTGCCGCGGCGGACCGCGTTCGCCCGGTCCACCTCCTCCAAGCGGTCCGAGGGGCAGATCCTCGCGGCCAATGTCGACCACGCCGTCATCACCGTCTCGCTCGCCGTCGAGCTGGACCTCGGCCGGATCGAGCGCTTCCTCGCCCTGGCGTGGGAGTCCGGCGCCCAGCCGACCGTCGTGCTGTCCAAGGCCGACCTGGTGCCCGACCCGGTCGTCCTCTCCCACCTCGTGGAGGACGTCCGGAACGTCGCGCCCGGCGTCGAGGTGCTGCCGCTCAGCTCGGCCAGCGGGGAGGGGATCGACGTCCTCGCGGCCGTCGTCTCCGGCGGCACCACCGTCCTCCTCGGCGTCTCCGGCGCCGGCAAGTCCACCCTCGCCAACGCCCTCGTCGGCGAGGACGTCATGACCGTGCAGGCGGCCCGTGACGTGGACGGCAAGGGACGGCACACCACCACCACCCGGAACCTGTTCGTGCTCCCCGGGGGCGGAGTCCTCATCGACACCCCGGGGCTGCGCGGGGTCGGGCTGTGGGACGCGGAGGCCGGGGTCGGGCAGACCTTCTCGGAGATCGAGGAGCTGGCCGCCGACTGCCGCTTCCACGACTGCTCCCACGAGTCCGAGCCGGGCTGCGCGGTCGTCGCCGCCCTCGACGACGGCTCGCTCTCCGTGCGCCGCCTGGAGAGCTACCGCAAGCTGCTCCGCGAGAACCAGCGGCTGGTCGCCAAGACCGACGCCCGGCTGCGCCACGAGATCCGCAAGGACTGGAAGCGCAAGGGAGCCGAGGGGCGCGCCGCCATGGCCTTCAAGCGCGAGGGCCGGCTCCGTTAGCCACGGGCCCCCGGAGCGCCGTGTCCGAATCCCGCGAGTGCGCGGCGGTCCGCCGCCGCACACTGGAGGCATGACGGACGACGAGGGGGACACCCTCTACCAGGCGGTGAGCAGCCGGGACGCGCGGTTCGACGGGGAGTTCTTCTTCGCCGTGCGGACCACCGGCATCTACTGCCGGCCCAGCTGCCCCGCCGTCACCCCCAAGCGGCGGAACGTCGCCTTCTTCACCACGGCCGCCGCCGCCCAGGGACACGGTTTCCGGGCCTGCCGCCGCTGCCGGCCCGACGCGGTGCCCGGCTCCGCCGAGTGGAACGTGCGGGCCGACGTCGTCGGCCGGGCGGTGCGGATGATCGGCGACGGCGTCGTGGACCGCGAGGGCGTGCCCGGGCTCGCCGTCCGCCTCGGGTACAGCCCCCGCCAGGTCCAGCGCCAGCTCACCGCCGAGCTGGGCGCGGGCCCGATGGCGCACCCCCGCGCCCAGCGGGCCCACACCGCCCGTCTGCTGCTCCAGACCACCGCGCTGCCGGTCACCGAGGTGGCCTTCGCGGCCGGCTTCAGCAGCATCCGGCAGTTCAACGACACCATCCGGGCCGTGTACGCCCGCACCCCGACCGAGCTGCGCGCCGAGACGCCCGGCGCCCCGGGCCCCAAGGAGGCCGCGGGCGTGCCGCTGCGCCTCGCGTACCGGGGGCCGTACGCCGCCCGCGAGGTCTTCGACCTGCTGGCCGCCGAGGCCCTGCCGGGCGTCGAGGAGGTGACCGGGCCGCCCGGCGACCGCACCTACCGGCGCACCCTGCGGCTGCCGTACGGCCCCGGTGTCGTCGTCGTCGGCGAGCGGGCGCCCGGGCGCTGGCTGGAGGCCCGGCTGCACCTCGCCGAGCTGCGCGACCTCACCACCGCCGTGCACCGGCTGCGCCGCCTCCTCGACCTCGACGCCGACCCGTACGCGGTCGCCGAGCGGCTCGGCGCCGACCCCCGGCTCGCGGCCGCGGTCGCCGCCCGGCCCGGGGTCCGCTCGCCGGGCGCCGCCGACCCGGAGGAGTACGCCCTCCGGACCGTGCTGGGCCCCGAGGAGTCGGCGCGGGTCCTGGCCGATTCCGGCACCCCGCTGGACGCGCCCGACGGCACGCTCCGCGCGCTCTTCCCCGCCCCGGCGGAGCTCACCGGCCACCCGGTCGCCGGTCCGCTGGCCCGCGCCCTCGCCGACGGCACCCTCCGCCTCGACCCCGGCGCCGACCGCGACGAGGCCGCCCGCGTCCTCGGAGCCGTACCCGGAGTGGACGCCCGGACCGCCGCGCGGATCCGGGTCCGGTCCCTCGGCGACCCGGACGTCGGCGCGCCGGACGCGCCCGACGCGCCGGAGTGGGCGCCCTGGCGGTCGTACGCCCAGCGCTACCGGGAGGTCAGCCCAGGATGACCGCGCCGACCCAGGCCCCCACGATCAGCAGGCAGGCGAAGAGCTCGACCAGCACGCTCGTGCCGGCCGCCCGCATGATCGCCCGGGTGGCGGCGCGGGCCTGGCCGTGGCCGCCGAGCCGGCGCCGCTCGGAGAGGTAGATCCCGCCGACGAAGCCGGGGACCGCGCCGAGCACCGGGACCAGGACGAAGCCGAGGAGGGCGCCGGCGCCCGCGTACCCGATCGTGCGGCGGGTGAGCCCCGCGCCCCGGAAGCGGCGCGGCGGCAGCTGCCAGACCACCACCTGGGTGAGCAGCAGCAGGGCGGTCGAGGAGACCAGCAGGATCCACGCGAGGCCGGTCTGCTCGTGCAGCGACCACCAGAGCACGGCGGCCCAGATCAGCCAACTGCCCGGCACGCCGGGGGCGAGGACCCCGAACAGGCCGAGGAGCATGACCGCCGCGACCATCAGGAGCTGCCACACACCCACGCGCCCAGCCTCTCCCACCCGCGGCGTTCCCGCAGGTCGCGAGGGCCGATGGGGTGGCCGGCTGGTCAGGTCCTGGCGACCCAGCCCTTCTCGTACGCGTGCCAGCCGAGCTGCAGCCGGGTGGTCACCGCGGCCAGCTCCATCAGGCCCTTCACCCGCCGCTGGACCGTCCGCAGTCCCAGGTCCAGCTGCTTGGCCACGCTCGCGTCGGTCATCCCGGCGAGCAGCAGGGAGAGGATCTCCAGGTCGGTGCCGTCCGGGCCGGGGGCCTGGTCCTCGGTGATCTGCGCGCCCGCGCCGAGCCGCAGCGGCAGCGCCTCCCGCCACACCGACTCGAAGAGGCCCATCAGGGACTCCAGGAGCCCGCTGGCGTGCACCACCAGCGCGGCCGGCTCCGCGCCCCGGCCGGTGAGCGGGACCATGGCGAGGGTGCGGTCGGCCACCACGAGCTTGGTCGGCACCCGGTCGACGACCCGGATGCGCTCCTCGCGGCCGAGCGCCGCCGACAGTTCGAGGAGGCCGCTGGGGAGGGTCAGCACCTCCCGCTCGATCACCACCCGGTAGCGTACGCCCCGCCCGGCGGCCAGCTCCTCGGCGTCGTTCTCCAGGCCCGAGACGGCGATCGGCTTGCCGGTGACCAGCGCGCAGACCTCCTCCTGCGCGCCGAGCTGCAGCTGGAGGAAGCGGTGGGTCACGGCGCTCGCGCCGGTCACCACCTCGACCAGGTCGTGCACGGCCGGCTCGGTCGCCTCCGCCCGGTACTCCTCGGCGAGCAGCGCCGCCGCGAGCTCGGCCTGCTCCAGCTCGTGCCGCTGCTGGGTGAGGAGCGCGCCGAGCGCGACCCCGGGGGGCGCCGCCACCCAGCGTCCGGTGCGCGCGGAGGACTGGGCGGCGAGCCCCTGCGCCTCCAGGCGGCGCAGCGACCGCTCGATGTCCCGCTCGGGCAGGGTGAGCCGGTGCGCCAGGTCGGTGACCTCGGCGGCCCCGAGCGCGATCAGCGCGCGGTACGCGGACTCCTGCCGCTCGTCCAGTCCTATCGCTCCCAGCATCGGTTCCCGCCCCTCGCCGTGCCTCCGGCGCACCGCGCGCGATGTTCCGCGGGTGTTCTCCGGAGGCATTCGTTCCGTTGGTGACCTGGCGGGAAACGGCCACGGCGTATTCCCGCCGCTCCCATCATCCCTGTACCGCCCTCGGCTCTGCCAATGTGGCGCCACCGCAGCACCAACCGCCTCCGGATACAGGCGACTTGCGCCTATCGTCCGGATTCTGATGGGGAGAGCGATGCGCCCGATTTCGCGTACGGCCCTGGGAGCGGCGACCGCCGCCGTCCTGGCCGTCACCGCGGCCCTGCCGTCCGCCGCGGCCCAGCCGCCGGCCGGGGGGTCCGCCGAACGCCCGCTGGTCGGCAGCGGGGCCCAGGCCCGCGCCGGGGAGAGGCCCGCCACGGTGACCCTGGTCACCGGCGACCGCGTCCTGGTCACCCGTGACGAGCGGGGCAACCCCGCCGCCACCGTGCTGCCCCGCGAGGACGGCACCGTCCCGCTGGTCCAGACCCGCCGCTCCGGCCAGGACCTGTACGTCTACCCCGAGGACGCCACCGACGCGCTCGCCGCCGACCGGGTCGACGAGGAACTCTTCAACGTCACCGGCCTGGTCCGCCAGGGCTACGACGACGCCTCCACCGCCATGCTGCCGCTGATCGCCGTCTACGGCTCCGGCGCCACCGCCCGCACCGCCCCCGCCGCCCCGCGCGGCGCCCGCCGCGGACAGGTCCTCAGGACCATCGACGGCGTCGCCCTCCAGGCCGACAAGAAGCAGGCCGGCGTCTTCTGGTCCGAGGTCTCCGCCCCCGCCGCCCGCTCCGCCGCCGCGGGCATCGAGAAGCTGTGGCTGGACCGCAAGGTCGAGGCCGCCCTGGAGCGGTCCGCGCAGCAGGTGCGCGCCCCCGAGGCGTGGGCCGCCGGCTACGACGGCACCGGCACCAAGGTCGCCGTCCTCGACACCGGCGCCGACGCCGACCACCCCGACCTCCAGGGCCGGATCGTCGCCTCGGAGAACTTCACCGACTCCGACAGCGCCGACGACTTCCAGGGCCACGGCACCCACACCATCTCCACCGTCGGCGGCTCCGGCGCCGCGAGCGGCGGCAAGCGGAAGGGCATCGCCCCCGGCGCCGGGCTCCTCAACGGCAAGGTCCTCAACGACTACGGCTCCGGCGCCACTTCGTGGATCATCGCCGGCATGGAGTGGGCCGTCGCCCAGGGCGCCGACGTCGTCTCCATGAGCCTCGGCAACCCCTCCGAGACCGACTGCGACGACCCGATGAGCGCCGCCGCCGAGGAACTCGCCCAGAGCGAGGGCACGTTGTTCGTCGTCGCCGCCGGAAACTCCGGCCCCTCCCTCAACTCCGTCTCCTCGCCCGGCTGCGCGCCGAGCGTCCTCACCGTCGGCGCCACCGACCGCGACGACTCCACCGCCTGGTTCTCCAGCCGCAGCCCCATGGCCAACGAGGCCCACACCCTCAAGCCGGAGATCGCCGCCCCCGGCGTCGACATCTCCGCCGCCGCGGCCGGCGGCCGGGGCGTCTACGCCTACCAGGCGATGTCCGGCACGTCGATGGCCACCCCGCACGTCGCCGGCGCCGCCGCGATCCTGAAGCAGCGTCACCCCGACTGGACCGCACAGCAGTTGAAGGCCGCCCTGGTCTCCTCCGCCGACACCGGCGTCCCCGGCGACGTCCGGGAGACCGGCGGCGGCCGGCTCGACGTCAAGGCCGCCGTCGACCAGACGGTCCTCTCCGCCCCGGCCGTCCAGGGCGGCACCTTCCACTGGCCCCAGGACCGCAGCGACCGCACCACGGTCACCGTCCCTTACACCAACACCTCCGACGCCCCGGTCACCCTCGGCCTCGCCGTCGAGAAGGTCACCGGCAACGACGGCTCCGCCGTGGACTCCACCGTCGCCCGCCTCGGCCGGCGCACCGTCACCGTCCCGGCCGGCGCCACCGTCGAGGTCCCGCTCGCCGTCGACCCCACCGCCCGCCTGGAGCGCGCCCAGTACGGCGACGTCACCGGCCGCATCGTCGCCACCGGCCCCGGCGGCGTCCACGTCTCCACCCCCTTCTCGCTCTACGTCGAGCCCGAGACCGTCACCCTCCGCGTCAAGCTGATCGACCGCCAGGGCAAGCCCGCCGACGGCGCCTCCTCGCTCGACGTCATCGGCCTCGACACCGCCACCGGCGAACGCCGCTCCAACGACGGCGCCGCCGACCAGGTCTTCCGGGTCCGCCCCGGCTCCTACTTCCTCACCTCCTTCGTCACCACCCGCGACACCGGCGAGGGCGCCACCCTGGACGACTCGCTCACCCACCTGGCCCGCCCGCAGCTGGAGGTCAGGCAGGACACCACCGTCGTCCTCGACGCCCGCGAGGCCCACCGGCTCTCCGTCCGCACCGACCGCCCCTCCGAACTCCGCGGCGCCACCCTCGCGTTCGCCCGCTCCTGGGACGACACCTGGACCCACTCCGGGACCATCGTCGGCCCGCGCACCCTCCGCGCCTACTACGCCTCCGTCGAGGGCGAGGCCCGCGACGGCGACTTCGAGTCCGGCAGCTACTGGCGCGCCGCCGCCCCGCAGATCACCTCGCTGCGCACCGGCGACGGCCTCGCCCTCCACCCGGTGACCGCCTCCACCGGCTCCGACAACCTCGACGGCACCGGCTCCGCCGCCCTCGTCGACGCCGGCACCGGCACCCCCGACGAACTGAAGGCCGCCGGCGTCCAGGGCCGCCTCGCCCTGGTCCGCCTCCCCGACGACACCACCGCCGTCGGCACCCTCGCCCGCAACGCCAAGGCCGCCGGCGCCGTCGGCGTCGTCGTCCACCACGAGTCGGCGGCCCGCTGGTACCCGACCGGCGGCTTCACCGGCGCCGGACTGCCGGCCCTCGCGGTCCCGGCCGCCGAGGCCACCGCGCTCCGCGACAGGCTCGCCGCCGGCGAGGTCACCCTGCACTGGAAGGCCACCGCCCGGTCCCCGTACGTCTACACCCTCGCCCACCCCGAGACCGGCGAGATCGACGACGAGCGCCACTACCGGGTCCGGGACGAGCGCCTCGGCCGCTCGGAGGTCGGCTACGGCTCGGCCGGCATCGCCGCGGACTTCATGAACTTCCCCGCCGCCCACCGCCCGAACGGCCTCCGGGTCGGCTTCGCCGGCCTGGAGACCGTCCCCGCCCCCGGCACCCGCACCGAGTACTACACGCCCGGTGACACCGACTGGCAGCAGATGACCGGCAGCAGCTTCCCGTTCGGCGAGCTGATGATCGGCGACGTGCACGGCTACGCCTCCGGCGAGCGCCGCACCGAGAAGTGGTACGACGGCGTCATCGCCCCGACCGCCCCGCGCGACGGGGCCGGCGAGCCCGTCCTCGTCTCCGAGCGCCAGGGCAACCTCATCGGCTTCGCCGACGCGATGTGGGGCGACACCACCCACCACGCCGAGCCCGGCTCCTTCGGCGACATCGGCAACCTGCGGCTGCGCCGCGACGGCGAGACGATCGGCGAGAGCGCCTGGCCCTTCGGCGTCTTCGAGGTGCCGGCCGGGCGCGGCGCCTACGAGCTGGAACAGAACACCATGAAGATCGGCAACCGGAACTGGGCCCGCTCCACTTCCGTACAGTCGATCTGGAAATTCACCTCCCAGCTCGACGAGACGGTCTATTCTCAGGGCATCCCGATTCTCTTCCCCCGGTACGACCTGCCGGTGGACGGACTGAAGACCCTCGCCGCCACCGACGGCCAGCGGATCCGCCTCGGCGCCACCGGTCACGCCGGATACGAGGTGGGTGCCCTCACCTCGGCCGCCCTCTCCTACTCCTACGACGGGGGCGTCACCTGGAACGAGGCCCCGGTCGCCCAGGACGGCGGCGAGTGGGTCGCGACCGTGAACCACACGGGCGCGACCGGCAAGCAGGTCACCCTGAGGACCGAACTGACGGACGCCAACGGCAACTCCGTCACCCAGACCGTGGTCCGCGCTTACGACGTGCGCTGACCACGCCGGTCCGCCGGACGTCCTTCCCGT
>NZ_JBHYKM010000149.1:15529-15950 GCF_042741435.1 Streptomyces sp. NPDC058955
GCGGGGGCCTGCTGCTCTCCCGTCCGCCCCCCCGGGGGTCGCGGTGTCGTGCTGGCGGGGGGGGGGGGGGGCGGCCGGGGCCACCACCCATTCGCAGCAACGGTTTTTCTCGTGTCCCGTTTTCCCGGGCCGCCCGCGGTGGACAATAAGGGCATGACGCAGCAGGGGGACAACTGGTGGGACGCTCTCTACGACGACACGGCGGAGGACATCACCCCGACCTCCTCGGGTGACACCCTCGACGCCCGCTTCGCCTCCGCCACCCGCGCCACCGCACCCGAGCCCACCGCGCCGCCACCGGCCGCCGCGCCCGCGAAGCCCCCGGCGCCCCCGGTGGCACCGCCCCCGCCGGCCCACCCGGCCGTACCCGCCCCGCCGGCCGCCGAGGCCCCCCGGCCACCCGCCCCGGCCAGGCCCGTGC
>NZ_JBHYKM010000150.1:0-15802 GCF_042741435.1 Streptomyces sp. NPDC058955
GGGGGGGGGGCCCCCCCCCCCCCCCGGGGGGGGGGGGCGCCCCCCCCCCCCCCCCCTCCACCTGACGCCCGCCGCCGCGCCCGAAGGCCCGGTGCTGGCGGTTGAGCGCCTTGATCTGCGCCCGGTCGAGCTTGGCCTGCTCCCGCCGGCGGATCCGGTTCTGCTCCTTCTCCCGCCGGTCCTCCCGGACCTCGTCCACGGCCTCGTCCAGGGTCCGCACGCCCTCCAGGAGCATCAGCGACCAGGCGGCGAAGGTCTCCCGCGGAGCCCTTATCCAGCGCACGATCCGGATCTGCGGCAGCGGGCGGGGCACCAGGCCCTGCTCGCGCAGCGCCGCCCGGCGGGTCTGCTTCAGCGCCCGGTCGAAGAGGACCGCCGCCGACAGGGACATCCCCGCGAAGAACTGCGGGGCCCCGTCGTGGCCCAGGCCGCGCGGCGCGTGCACCCAGTTGAACCAGGCCGCCGCGCCCGCGAAGAGCCAGACCAGGAGACGGGAGCCGAGGGCCGCGTCGCCGTGGCTGGCCTCGCGGACGGCGAGCACCGAACAGAACATCGCGGCGCCGTCGAGGCCGAACGGGACCAGGTACTCCCAGCCGCCGGTCAGGTTGAGGTTCTGCCGGCCGAAGCCGACGAGCCCGTGGAAGGAGAGCGCCGCCGCGACCGCGGCGCAGCAGAACAGCAGCCCGTACGAGGCGAATCCGTAGATGGCCTCCTTGCGTCGGCGCCGCTCCTCGCTGCGCTCCCAGGAGTCCTCGGCCGCGGCCTGGTCACCGGCGCGCTTCCCGCGCGCGAGCACCGCCACCGCCGTCAGGACTCCGGCCACCATCACGCCGCCCGGAAGCAGCCAGTCCAGCGATATGTCGGTCAGTCTCATGCGGTGTCCCTCGCATCGCAGTGGGGCGTTTGGCCGCCCATACTGTCCGACCGATCGGTGGGCTCACGGGGTTTCGGGGCAAGAGCACGCCAACGGGGGCTCAGGGCATACGAATAGGTACCTTCTGCTCGAACACCTCTCAGTGGGACTGGAGTTGTGTTCGATTCGCGTCACTCGTGAGGGTGGTGTGAGGCGCCTGGGGCGGCGGACGGCTCAGGCGGTCGCCGTGAGTCGCCGGACCCGGTCGGCGTCACAGGTGCGCGGACACGTGAGACAGGTGTCCTCGGGGCGCAGCGTGTAGAAGAAGCAGCAGGCGGCCCGGTCCCGGGTGGCGCGCGGGGTGCCGTCCGGCCCCTCGGCCCCGGGCAGCGGGCGGAACCCGGCGCCGCCCGCGTACGGCTTCTCCGGCCTGCCGCCGGTCCCCGGCAGCAGCTCCTCCAGCTCGGCCGTCGCCCGCTCCTCCTCGCCGAGCAGGGCGCCGATGTACCAGAGGCTCTCCACGATCTCGTCCGTCACCATCCCCCACAGGGCGCGCTTCCCGCGCCGCATCCGCGGGCCGAAGCCGGTGAGCAGGGCCTCGAAGTGCTCGGCGAGCGAGGCGCGCACCTCGGCGCGCAGGGCGTCCTCGTCGGCGACCACCCGGGCGCCGGGCAGCGTGGCGGCGGGGTCGCCCGGCAGGCAGGCGAACTCCTCGACCCGGACCGCCATCCGGCCCAGCGCGCGCTGGAAGGACACGGCGCCGACGGGGAGGCGGGGGACCCGGCGGTGCAGGAACCAGGGGACGGTCACCAGGAGGCAGGCGGGCCAGGCGTAGCGGTGCAGCCCGAAGCTCGCGACGACGTCGGGGCGGGCCTGCCGGCCGTAGTCCCGCAGCACCTGCGCGTTGTCCCAGGCGAGGAAGGCGTCCAGGGCGGCCCCGCCGGCGGCGAGCTCCTCGGCGCGGACCCAGCCGGCGCCGCTCGGCAGCCGCGCGTCCCCGGCGGTCTCCTCCACGCGCAGGCCGGGGAACACCTCGGTGAGCCGGGCGTACGCGGCCGCGACGGGCGAGGCGAGCGGGGAAGGCAGCAGAGCGGGGACGGTCATGCGGACCACCGAATCGCGATCGTTAGCAGGTTAGCCTTACCTTACCCGAAACGGCATCGCGTCTCACCACCTGCGGACCCCTTCCCACCTGCGCCGCACGGGCGCGGTCCCGCGGAACGGTCCGTTCGCCTATGGTGCACAGGGGACCCCGGTATCGCGAGCCGGGCCCGGCACGAGGCCGCAGGAGGACCCGGGTGGAGCAGGGCGCAGCGCGCGAGCGGGCGACGGAAGGGTCGTCCGTGCGATTCGGCGACCCCGGGAACGGGCGGCCGGACGCCGCGTACGGAGCCGCCCGGGACACCGCCCGCGTCCCGGAACAGGCCCGGAGCGAGCAGGCCCGCGGCGAGCACACCCACGGCGAGGCCCCGTACGTCTTCCCCGGCGACGGCCCCCGCACCGTGCGGCGCCACTCCGTCCGGGGCCAGATCCTCGACGCCCTGCGGACCGCCCTCGTGGCCGGCGAACTGAGCCCCGGCGAGGTGTACTCCGCCCCCGTCCTCGGCGAACGCTTCGGCGTCTCCGCGACGCCCGTCCGCGAGGCCATGCAGCGCCTCGCCGCCGAGGGCGCCGTCGAGGTCGTCCCCAACCGCGGCTTCCGCGTGATCGTCCGCACCCCCCGCGAGCTGGCCGAGCTGGCCGAGGTGCGGGCGCTGATCGAGGTCCCGGTCATGCTCCGGCTGGCCCGCACCGTCCCGGCCGACCGCTGGACCGCGCTGCGCCCGCTCGCCGAGGCCACCGGCGCCGCCGCGGCCCGCGGCGACCGCGCCCACTACGCCGAGACCGACCGCGCCTTCCACCGCGCGGTCCTCGCCCTCGCCGGCAACGAACAGCTCCTGTCCATCGCCGACGACCTCCACCGCCGCTCCCAGTGGCCGCTCCTCAGCGCCCCGGTCCCGCGCCACGCGGACCTCGTCGCCGACGCCGCCGAACACACCGCGCTCCTCGACGCCCTGGCCGCCCAGGACCTCCCGGTCGTCGAGGAGCTGGTCCGCGAACACTTCACCGGCGCGAACGGCTGACGAACCGCCCCCGTCGGGCCGACCGGATCAGGACGATCGCGGCGGGCCACGGCCCGAGGACGTGACATCCGCCCCCGGGGAGACCGGTCCCGCGACGGGCGGTCTGCCCGGGCCCCGCGCCCACTAAGGTCGTGGGCGACAGCCGCCCGCACCGCGCCGCCCGTGAGGTTGCCCCATGCCGTCCGCGATCCCGTCCCCGCCGGACGGACGCCGACCCTCCATCGGTACGCAACCCGAGGCCGCCGCCCTGCTCGGCTGGCTCACCGACCCCGACGCACCCCGCCTGTGCGTGGTCACCGGCGCCCCCGGCAGCGGCAAGACCGCCCTGCTCGGCTGGCTCGCGGCGCACGAGACCCGGGCCCGGCGCGGCCGGACCAGGACCGACCGGATCCTCGTGCCGCTCGCCGGGCAGAGCGCCCTCGGCGTCGCCTGGACCCTCGCGAACCGGCTCGGCGTGGTCGCCAGGACACCGGCCGACCTCGTCCACACCCTCGCCACCAGCGAGGCCCGCCGCACCGGCCGGACCGTGCTCCTCCTCACCGACCTGCACGCCGCCGCCGAACCGGAGGCCGTCGCCGACCTGCTCACCGGGCTCGCCGAGGTCGGGCGGATCCGGCTCGTGGTGGAGGCCCGCACCGGCACCCGGCCGCCCCGGGCCGCCCGGACCACCGTGGTCGACCTCGACGGGGACGCCGGACCCGAGCCCGTCCCGCCCGCCCCGCCGCTCCCCGACCTCTCCGATCCCGCCGCCGTCTGCGCCGCCGACCCGCTCCTCGTCACCACCGGGTACGCGACGGCCTCCGCCGACGACCACGGCGGGCTGCGCGACGCCTGGCTGCGGGCCGGGCAGGCGGTGTGCGCGGCGGACGGCCCGGCCGGCCGGGCGCGGGTGCTGCTGACCGCGCTCGGCGACGGCGCCGACCCCCGGCTGCGGCCCGCCCTCGCCGAGCGGGCGGCGCCCGCGCCGTGGCGGCTGCGGTGGGCCCGTCACCGGGGCGACGTCACCCCGCCGTGGCCGGGCCCGGTCGCGGTGCTGGGGGCGACGGCCGGTGGGCCCTCGGCCGATCTGGTGCTGGTCGGCGACCGCACCGGCACCGTCCGGTTGCTGCGGGAGGCGGACGCCTCCGGCGCGGGGCGGCTCGCCCACCGGGCCGGCGGCCGGATCACCGCCCTCGCGCCCACCGCCGACGGGACGGTGCTGCTGCTCGACGAGCGCGGCCGGCTGCACACCGTACGGGGCACGGCGCCGCGCCCGCCCTATCTGGAGCGGCTCACCGAGGCCGTCTCCACCACCCTGTCCCGGCACCCGGGCACGGCGCTCGCGGCCATCGCGGGCTCGGTGGTGGTGGGGGACCGGCTCGGCTCGGTGCACGCCTTCGGCGTCAACGGCCTCCACCAGGCCGCCTCGCACAGCGGCCGGGTCACCGCCGTGACCGCCGTCGAGTCCGGGACCCCGTTCGTCTGCTCGGGCGGCGCCGACGGCACCGTACGGCTCTGGACGCCGGGACGCCCGCCGGTCGCCGAACCGCTCGCGGAGCGCCGGGCGCCGGTGGTCGCCCTGCACGCGGCCCCCACCCCCGGCGGCCCGCTCGTCGCGGCCGCCTGGGCCGACGGGCGGGTGGAGCTGATCCCCACGGAGGGCGGTCGGCGGCGCGCCTTCCGGCCCGGCCCGGCGGTCCGCGCCGTCGCCGTCACGGCCACCGGGGCCCTCCTCGTCGGCACCGACGAGAGCCTCGTCTGCCTGGAGCCGCACGGAAAGTGACGGACCCTCAAGAAGGCTCTACGGAGCCTCACATGGCGGTGCGCGGGGTCAACTGGCCCGCCAGCCAGGTCGGTACGCCGCCGAGGAGGCGGAAGAGGCGGCGGGCCTCGGCGCGCAGCCGGCCCGCCTCCGGCTCCGTCTCCGTGTCGGCCAGCGCCGTCAGCGCCGGAGCCGTACCCACCAGATAGCCCAACTCCTCCCGGATCCGCAGCGATTCGGCGAAGCCGTGGCGGGCCTCGGCCAGCTCGCCCTCGCGCAGCGCGAGGCCGGCGAGATGGCGCCAGGTGGAGGAGAGCAGCAGCGAGTCGCCCTGCGCGGTGGCCCCGGCGTGCGCGCGGCGGTACGCGGCCCGCGCCGCCTGCGGGGAGTCGCCCAGGTTCTGCGCCATCAGCCCGCGCCGGTAGTCGAGCAGCGGACGGCCCCGCTCGGAGGGGGCGATCAGCGCCGCCGCCCGGCCCAGCGCCATCCGGGCCTCGTCGGCCCGGTCGCGGACGCCCAACAGCGTGGAGGCGTAGGCGAGATAGCCGCGTTCGCAGGCCGCCGCCCCGCGTTCCTCGTCGCTGCTCGCGACCGCCTCGGCGGCGCGCAGCGCCTCCTCGGCCTCGGCCCAGCCCTGTTCGGTGTAGAGGCAGCGCTCGATCAGCAGCGCGGCCCGTTCGAGCGCCGCGGCCGGTTCGTGGACGCGGGGGGCGAGCAGCGCCGCCGCGTCGGCCCAGCAGCCGCGGGAGCGGAGCCGCCATATGGCGGTCTCCACCGGAGTCTCCTTGCCGTAGGCGAGGGACGGACGTGCGCCGCCCCCTGATTCGGAACCAGACATGGCGGTGTCCGCCACATTGCCCTCCCCGAGCGCGCCGTCGAGCTGTTGAGTAGGACGGCATCTCAGCATGAACGGACGTACCCGGCCAAGGGGTCGGGTGAAAAATTTCACAAAGCCGCGGGGCAGCCGTGACGCCCCGCCGGAACCGGGTCCGGCGGGGCGTCGGAGGGCCCTGAGGCCCGTGATCACGGCGGTGATCAGGGAGAGCGGTGGTGCGGCGGGCGGACCGGGAGGAGCGACCCGAGGGGCCTTCCGCCACCCCTCCAGACTCAACCGAAGGAGTGAATTCCGGATCTTCCGGGGCGGCCCGTCAGCTCATCCGCAAGGCCAGGAAGAAGTCGAGCTTGTCCTCCAGGCGGGAGAGGTCGCGGCCGGTCAGCTGCTCGATCCGGCCGACCCGGTACCGCAGCGTGTTCACGTGCAGGTGCAGCCGGGTCGCGCAGCGCGTCCAGGAGCCGTCGCAGTCCAGGAACGCCTCCAGCGTCGGGATCAGCTCCGCGCGGTGGCGCCGGTCGTAGTCCCGCAGCGGGTCGAGCAGCCGGGCCGTGAAGGCGCGCCGCACGTCGTCCGGGACGAAGGGCAGCAGCAGGACGTGCGAGGCCAGCTCGTGGTGGCCGGCCGCGCAGACCCGGCCGGGGCGGGCCGCGGCCACCCGGCGGGCGTGCCGGGCCTCCTCCAGGGCGCCGCGCAGCCCCTCCGCCGAGTGCACGGCGGCGGAGACGCCGAGGGTCAGCCGCCCGTCGTCGGCGAGGCCGGCCGAGAGCGGAGCCCGTACCGCGGCGAGCAGGGCGTCGGCGTGCAGGCCCAGGGCGGGCGCCGGGCCGTCGTCCTCGCTCTCCGGGATCGGCCCCGCGGCCAGCGGCACCAGGGCGATGGCCTCGTCGCCGGTGTGGGCGACGGCGATCCGGTCGGCGGACTCGGCGCCGACGGTCGCCGGGTCGACCAGGATCTCCTCCAGGAGCGCCTGGGTGACCGGGCCGGGCTCCACCGGGGACTGGCCGCCCTCCTGGTCCCACTCGACGCGGGCGACGACGACCTGCCAGTGCGGGGCGGCGCCGAGGCCGGGCAGCAGCACCGGGGCGGCGACCCGCAGCCGGGCGGCGATCTCGGCGGGCGCGGCGCCCGTCTGCACCAGCTCCAGCACCTCCTGGGCGAGCCGGCGGCGCACCGTACGGGCCGCGTCGCGCCGGTCGCGCTCCACCGAGATCAGCTGGGTGACGCCCTGGAGCAGGTCGAGCCGGGCGGCCGGCCAGTCCCCGGCGTCCGCCTCGACGGCGAGCAGCCAGTCGGAGAGCACGGTCTCCCGGACGTCCCGGGCGGCGGGCGCGGCGGCCCGGGACGTGTTCCGGATCGGGAAGAGCGAGTACGTGGTGCCCTGCACGGTCAGCCGGTGCGGGCCGCGCCGGCCGGTGCGGGTGGCGGCCAGGTGCTCGCCCGCCAGGCCGGCCGCGAGGGCCGGTTCCAGCGGCTCGCCGGCCCCCGCGATCTGCCGTCCGGTGGGGGAGAGGACCCAGGCGCGCAGGTCCAGGTCGGAGCCGAGCAGATCGAGGACGGCCTCCGGGCCGCCGCCCGCCGGGCCCGAGGTCATCAGACGCCTGTGCCGGTCCACGACGGCGGCCAGGTCGCCGGCCCGCTCGCCGGACACCTGTCGAACAACGTGCTCGGTGATCGTCGCGAACGCAACGGACTCGTTGACCGCGAAGAGCGGCAGCCGGTGGCGCGAACACGCCTGTACGAGATCGTCGGGGATGTCGCCCAGCTCGGCCTCGCCGGCCGCCAGCGCGGCCACCCCGGCCTGGCTGAGGATCCGGACGAAGGGCTCGGCCTCGGCCGGCTCCCGCAGCCAGGCCAGGCCGGTGAGGACCAGCTCGCCGCCGGACAGGTACCTGCTGGGATCCTTGAGGTCCGTGGTCATCACGCCGCGGACGGAGCGGTCCAGCTCGTCCTCGCCGCCCAGCAGGCGCAGCCCGAGCGCGTCGTTCTCCAGCAGTGCGCGCAGCCGCATCGTGTCGCCGCCGTTCCTTCGAGTGGGTGGTGGGGTTGTCGCGTATTCGACGGTGGGGTCGTTCGGGTGGTGTCGCTGTTTCCAGGGGGAAACGGCGAGGTATCCGTTCCCCGTCTTTCGTTCGAATCTACAAGACGTGCCGGGGCACCGGCCAACTCCTTCATGTTTTCGGTGACTGCACCCCGGCCACCGTGGCTTGTGTACTAGGCCACACACCGCGTGAACAGGACATGAACACCGAAGTCGAGGGCCGAACGCCCCCCGGGATCCAGTCGTCCGGCCCCGATCACCAGAATCACTAGAAGAGAGCCACCATGGACTTCCTTCGCCCCGCCAGCTGGGAGGAGGCGCTCGCCGCCAAGGCCGAGCACCCCACGGCCGTGCCCATCGCCGGCGGTACCGACGTCATGGTCGAGATCAACTTCGACCACCGGCGCCCCGAGTACCTGCTGGACCTGAACCGCATCGAGCTGCTGCGCGAGTGGGAGGTCGGCGAGGAGAACGTCCGACTCGGCGCTTCCGTTCCGTACACGCAGATCATGGAGAACCTGCGGGCCGAGCTGCCGGGCCTGGCGCTCGCCTCGCACACGGTCGCCTCCCCGCAGATCCGCAACCGCGGCGGCGTCGGCGGCAACCTCGGCACCGCCTCCCCGGCCGGTGACGCCCACCCCGCCCTCCTCGCCGCCGGCGCCGAGGTCGAGGTCGAGTCGCAGGCCCGCGGCAGCCGCTTCATCCCGATCGACGAGTTCTACACCGGCGTGAAGCGCAACGCGCTCCAGCCCGACGAGCTCATCAAGACCGTCCACATCAAGAAGGCGGACGGCCCCCAGCAGTACTCCAAGGTCGGCACCCGCAACGCGATGGTCATCGCCGTCTGCGCCTTCGGCCTGGCGCTGCACCCGGAGACCCGCACCGTGCGCACCGGCATCGGCTCGGCCGCGCCCACCCCGATCCGCGCCAAGGAGGCCGAGAACTTCCTGAACGCGGCCCTGGAGGAGGGCGGCTTCTGGGAGAGCGGCAAGATCATCACCCCGTCGATCGCGAAGCAGTTCGCCGACCTCTGCTCGGGCGCCGCCAACCCGATCGACGACGTCCGTGGCACCGCGAAGTACCGCCGCCACGCCGTCGGAATCATGGCCCGCCGCCAGCTCGGCTGGACCTGGGAGCAGTACCGCGGCGCCGGCCGCACGCTTGAGGGAGCTGCCTGATCATGCGCGTCAATTTCACGGTCAACGGTCGTCCGCAGGAAGCCGACGACGTCTGGGAGGGCGAGTCCCTCCTCTACGTGCTCCGCGAGCGGCTGGGCCTGCCGGGCTCCAAGAACGCCTGCGAGCAGGGCGAGTGCGGCTCCTGCACGGTCCGCCTCGACGGCGTGCCGGTCTGCTCCTGTCTGGTCGCGGCCGGCCAGGTCGAGGGCCGCGAGGTCGTCACCGTCGAGGGCCTCGCCGACTTCGCCAAGGAGCGCGAGGCACAGGGCGGTTGCGCCTCCGGCGCCTGCGGCACCCCGCTCGACGAGGCCAAGCGGTGGGAGGCCAAGCCCGCGCAGGACTCGCAGACCGGCGAGGGCGTCGAACTGAGCCCCATCCAGCAGGCGTTCATCGACGCCGGCGCCGTCCAGTGCGGCTTCTGCACCCCCGGCCTGCTGGTCGCCGCCGACGAGATGCTGGAGCGCAACCCGTCCCCGACGGACGCGGACATCCGCGAGGCGCTCTCCGGCAACCTCTGCCGCTGCACCGGTTACGAGAAGATCCTCGACGCGGTCCGCCTCGCGGCCGCCCGTCAGGAGCGTCAGGGAGAGGCGGTCTGATCATGGCTGGCACCACCACGGGCATCCCCCGCGACGTCACCCAGAACCACGTCCGGGGCGGCGTCGGCGAGTCCACCCTCCGCCCCGACGGCACCCTGAAGGTCACCGGCGAGTTCGCCTACTCCTCGGACATGTGGCACGAGGACATGCTGTGGGGGCAGGTCCTGCGCTCCACCGTCGCGCACGCCGAGATCGTGTCCATCGACACCTCCGAGGCCCTCGCGATGGACGGCGTCTACGCCGTCATGACCCACGAGGACCTCCCCGCCGCCAAGAACTACGGCATGGAGTTCCAGGACACCCCCGTCCTGGCCTACGGCAAGGTCCGCCACCACGGCGAGCCGGTCGCCCTCGTGGCCGCCGACCACCCGGAGACCGCCCGCCGCGCCGCCGCCAAGATCGTGATCGAGTACCGGGAGCTCCCGGTCATCACGGACGAGGCGTCGGCCACCGCCCCGGACGCGATCCTGGTCCACGAGGGCCGCGACGACCACCACTCCGGTCACGTCCCGCACCCCAACATCGTGCACCGCCAGCCGATCATCCGCGGCAACGCCGCCGAGGCCGCCAAGCGCGCCGACGTCATCGTCAAGGGCGAGTACACCTTCGGCATGCAGGACCAGGCGTTCCTCGGCCCCGAGTCCGGCCTCGCCGTACCCGCCGAGGACGGCGGCGTCGACCTGTACGTCGCCACCCAGTGGCTGCACTCGGACCTCAAGCAGATCGCCCCCTGCCTCGGCCTGCCCGAGGACAAGGTCCGGATGACCATGGCCGGCATCGGCGGCGCCTTCGGCGGCCGCGAGGACATCTCCATGCAGATCCTCGCCTCGCTGCTCGCGCTGCGCACCGGCAAGCCGGTCAAGATGGTCTACAACCGGTACGAGTCCTTCTTCGGCCACGTCCACCGGCACCCCGCGAAGCTGTACTACGAGCACGGCGCCACCAAGGACGGCAAGCTCACGCACGTGAAGTGCAAGATCGTCCTCGACGGCGGCGCGTACGCGTCGTCCACGGCGTCGGTCGTCGGCAACGCCTCCTCCCTCTCGATCGGCCCGTACGTCGTCGAGGACGTCGAGATCGAGGCGATCGGCCTCTACACCAACAACCCGCCCTGCGGCGCCATGCGCGGCTTCGGCGCGGTCCAGGCGTGCTTCGCCTACGAGGCCCAGATGGACAAGCTCGCCGCCAAGCTGGGCATGGACCCGGTGGAGCTGCGCCAGCTGAACGCCATGGAGCAGGGCACGGTCATGCCGACCGGCCAGATCGTGGACTCGCCGGCGCCGGTCGCCGAGCTGCTCCGCATGGTCAAGGCCCGCCCGATGCCGCCGGAGCGCCAGTGGGAGACCGCCGGCGAGGGCGCGGACGTCCGCGCGCTGCCGGGCGGCCTCTCCAACACCTCGCACGGCGAGGGCGTCGTCCGCGGTGTCGGCTACGCGGTCGGCATCAAGAACGTCGGCTTCTCCGAGGGCTTCGACGACTACTCCACCGCCAAGATCCGCCTGGAGGTCGTCAACGGCGAGCCGGTCGCGATGGTCCACACCGCCGCGGCGGAGGTCGGCCAGGGCGGCGTCACCATCCACGCGCAGATCGCCCGCACCGAGCTCGGCGTCCAGCAGGTCACCATCCACCCCGCCGACACCCAGGTGGGCTCGGCCGGTTCGACCTCCGCGGGCCGCCAGACGTACATGACCGGCGGCGCCATCAAGAACTCCTGCGAGCTCGTCCGCGAGAAGGTCCTGGAGATCGGCCGGCGCAAGTTCGGCTCGTACCACCCGGCGTGGGCCAACGCCGAACTCCTCCTGGAGGGCGGCAAGGTCGTCACCGACAACGGCGAGGCCCTCGCCTCGATCGCGGACGTCCTGGAGGACCAGGCCGTGGAGGTCGAGGAGGAGTGGCGGCACCGCCCGACCCAGGCGTTCGACCTCGTCACCGGCCAGGGCGACGGACACGTCCAGTACGCCTTCGCCGCGCACCGCGCGGTGGTGGAGGTCGACACCGAGCTCGGTCTCGTCAAGGTCATCGAGCTGGCCTGCGCCCAGGACGTCGGCAAGGCGGTCAACCCGCTCTCCGTGGTCGGCCAGATCCAGGGCGGCACCACCCAGGGCCTGGGCGTCGCGGTGATGGAGGAGATCATCGTCGACCCGAAGACCGCGAAGGTGCGCAACCCCTCCTTCACGGACTACCTGATCCCCACCATCCTCGACACGCCGACCATCCCGGTCGACTACCTCGAACTGGCCGACCCCAACGCGCCGTACGGCGTCCGGGGCATCGGCGAGGCCCCGACCCTGTCGTCCACCCCGGCCGTCCTCGCGGCGATCCGGGCGGCGACCGGGCTGGAGCTGAACAAGACGCCGGTCCGCCCCGAGGCGCTCACCGGCACCCTGTAGGACCCTCCGGGCGGTGTGCGCCTCCCAGGAACGTCACACGTCCCTCCCCGCCCGCACCGCCCGGAGCGCAGTACCCCCCCCCGCAGTACCGCAGCACCCGAAGTACCCGCAGTACCCCGTTCGTCTCGGGCCGTCCCCCGGGTCGTGCAGCCAACGAAATATCCCAAATCCCGCAGCTTCACGTCAGAGCTTCCGAAGTCTGATGCGGGTGCCCCTTTGAACCTTGGGAGTAGGCCCCATGACCCAGTCGTCTGTGGAGCCGAAGACCGCCGCGGAGGACGCGGGCTCCGGCTCGCGCAACCCCGCCGGACGGTCTTGGCTCGACCGGTACTTTCACATCTCGGAGAGAGGATCCTCCGTCGGCACGGAGATCCGCGGTGGCGTCACCACCTTCATGGCGATGGCGTACATCCTCCTGCTCAACCCGATCCTCCTCGGAGGCCCGGACGTCGAGAAGAACGTCCTCGCCTCCTCCGCGGTCATCACCGCGACCGCCTTCGCGGCGGCGGTGACCACCCTGCTGATGGGCTTCGTCGGCAAGGTGCCGCTCGTCCTCGCGGCGGGACTCAGCGTCTCCGGTGTGCTCGCCACCCAGGTCGTGCCCCAGATGACCTGGCCCCAGGCGATGGGCATGTGCGTCGTCTACGGTGTGGTGATCTGTCTCCTGGTGGTCACCGGCCTCCGCGAGATGATCATGAACGCCATCCCGCTGCCGCTCAAGCACGGCATCACCATCGGCATCGGCCTCTTCATCGCCCTGATCGGCTTCAACAAGGCCGGCTTCGTCGGCGCCGGCCCGCAGTTCGGCCCGCCCGTCACGCTCGGCGCCGGCGGTGAGCTGGTCGGCTGGCCCGTCCTGATCTTCGCCGTCACCCTGCTCGCGATCTTCGCCCTCCAGGCCCGCAAGGTCCCGGGCGCGATCCTCATCGGCATCGTCGCCGGCACCGTCATCTCGCTGATCGTCAACGCCGTCGCCGACATCCCCGCCAAGGGCCCCGGCTCCTGGGCCAACGGCTCCCCGGAGCTCAAGGGCAGCGCGGTCTCCACCCCGGACTTCTCGCTCTTCGGCGACGTCTCCTTCGGCGGCTGGGGCGACGTCGGCTACATCACCGTCGGCGTGATCGTCTTCACCCTGGTGCTCGCCGGCTTCTTCGACGCCATGGCCACCATCATCGGCGTCGGCACCGAGGCCGACCTGGCCGACGACAAGGGCCGGATGCCCGGCCTGTCCAAGGCGCTGTTCATCGACGGCGCGGGCGGCGCGATCGGCGGCGTCTCCGGCGCCTCCGGCCAGACCGTCTTCGTGGAGTCCGCCACCGGCGTCGGCGAGGGCGCCCGGACCGGCTTCTCCTCGGTGATCACCGGCCTGTTCTTCGCGGCCTGCCTCTTCTTCACGCCGATCACCCAGATCGTGCCCCGCGAGGTCGGATCCGCCGCGCTGGTCGTCATCGGCGCGATGATGATGATGAACGCCAAGCACGTGAACTGGGGCGACAGCTCCGTCGCCATCCCGGTCTTCCTGACCGTGGTGCTGATGCCGTTCACGTACAGCATCACCCCGGGCGTCGCGGCCGGCGTCATCGCCTACACCGTCATCAAGGTGGCGCAGGGCAAGGCGCGCGAGGTCGGTGCGTTCATGTGGTGCCTGACCGCGATCTTCATCGTGTTCTTCGCCCTTCACCCCATCGAGGGCTGGCTGGGCGTCAGCTGACGCCCCCGCCCTCCCCACACCGCCAAGGAGACCGACATGCTGGACATCGCCGAAGAGCTGCACCGGTGGGTCGAGCAGGGACGCGACTTCGCCGTGGCCACCGTGGTGGCCGTCGGCGGCAGCGCGCCCCGGCAGCCCGGCGCCGCCCTCGCCGTCGACAGCGAGGGCACCGCGATCGGCTCGGTCTCCGGCGGGTGCGTGGAGGGCGCGGTGTACGAGCTGTGCCGGACGGCGCTGGACGACGGCGAGGTCGTCGTCGAGCGGTTCGGCTACAGCGACGAGGACGCCTTCGCGGTCGGCCTGACCTGCGGAGGCATCATCGACATCCTCGTCACCCCGGTCCGCGGCGGGGTCTTCCCCGCCGCCCTGGCCGCCGCCGTCTCGGGGGAGGCGGCGGCCCTCGCCCGGATCGTCTCCGGCCCCGCGGAGCTGCTCGGCCAGGCGCTCCTGGTCCACCCGGACGGCTCGTACGAGGGGAGGCTCGGCGGCCACCCGGAGCTGGACCGCACCGCCGCCGCCGAGGCCCGCGCCCTGCTGGACGCCGGCCGCACCGGCACGGTGGAGATCGGCGAGGACGGCAGCCGCTGCGGACAGCCGCTGACGCTGCTCGTGGAGTCCTCCGTCCCGGCCCCCCGCATGATCGTCTTCGGTGCCATCGACTTCGCGTCCGCCCTCGTCCGGGTCGGCAAGTTCCTCGGCTACCACGTCACCGTCTGCGACGCCCGGCCCGTCTTCGCGACGCGGCTCCGCTTCCCCGAGGCGGACGAGATCGTCGTCGCATGGCCCCACCGCTACCTGGAGTCGACCGAGGTCGACGCCCGGACCGTGCTGTGCGTCCTCACCCACGACGCCAAGTTCGACGTCCCCCTCCTCCAGGCCGCGCTCCGGCTTCCCGTCGCCTACGTCGGCGCGATGGGCTCCCGCCGCACCCACGAGGACCGCAACGAGCGGCTCCGAGAGGTCGGCGTCACCGAACTCGAACTGGCCCGGCTGCGCTCGCCGATCGGCCTCGACCTCGGCGCCCGCACCCCCGAGGAGACGGCCCTGTCGATCGGCGCGGAGATCGTCGCCAACCGGCGCGGCGGCAGCGGCGCCTCCCTCACCGGCGCCCACACCCCGATCCACCACGACGGCCCGGACGCCCCGGTCGCGGGCCGCATAGGGTCCGTCGCCTAGGCGACAGCGAAGGACGCGCCTTAGCCGCGCACCCAGGCGTACGACGGGGCTCCGGCCTGCTCGGTCGGCAGGCCCAGGGGGCCGTCGGCGTCCCGGACGCCGCGGAAGACCTTCGGCTCGGCGGCCAGGGCGCCGTCGAGGCCCACGGTGACCGACAGGGCGTGCCGGCCCACGCAGCGCGGGCGTTCGCCCTCGGGGCGGTCGCAGAACAGGACCCAGCCGCCGACCCGGTCGACGCGGCCCGGGAGCAGCTTCCACACGCCGACGTACTCGCCGGCCACCGCCTCCGGCGATCCGCCCCCGGTCCGCAGCCACCGCTCGGACGCCGCCCGCGCGGCGGCCGCGAAGCGCTGCCGCTCGGCGAACGGCTGGGCGAGGTGCACCTCGCCCGAATCCGGGTCGACGCCGTCCGGGCCGGCCCGGAACACCACCCGGTGGTACGTCCCCCGGGTCAGCGCGGCCAGCCGCTTGCCGGCGGTGAGCCGCATCAGGGACGGCTGCCCGGCGTCGTCGGGGAGCCGGTCCAGGACGTCCGGCGGGGCCACCTTCACGGCGAGGTGGGCGGGTGCGGTGTCGCCGCGCACGCGGGACCAGCGGTCCAGGCACACCCCGACGGACGCCACCAGCGTGCGGGCGGTGCCCGCGTCCAGGCGCGCGGAGATCCACGGCCCGGTGCCGTCGGCGGACAGGCCGTGGACCTCGTACCCGCAGGCCCGGAACTCCCGCCGCATCGCCCGGAACCCGTCGGCGCCCCGCCGGGCGTCGGCGAGCGCGGCGGTCAGCCGGTCGTCGCAGGACCGTCCCCCGCAGTCGTCCTTCTCGGCGTCCACCCGCAGGCGGACCACGGCGTCGGCGTCGTCCTTGATCCGGAAGCTCACCTCGGCGCCGCCGTCCTGAGGGAAGAGCGACCGGGTGTCCACCACCTCCAGCTGCCCCGGCGCGACGCGCTCCGCGATCTCCACCGCGCGCTGCCGGTCGTCGCGGGTCGAGAAGGTCCCGCACCCCGCGACCCCGACGCCCGCGACGACCAGCGCGACCGCGGCCGCCACCCGCCGCCCGACGCCGCCCCGTGACCACCCCATCAGCCCCACCCCCGCCGTCGTGTCCTGTCCCGACGGTAGGCCCGGGGCGGCCGGCCCCGCGTGAGTAGCGGTACTC
>NZ_JBHYKM010000151.1:0-15777 GCF_042741435.1 Streptomyces sp. NPDC058955
GGCGCTTCCTTCGTTTCCGACTCTATCAGATCTTTCCGATCCGATTTCCTCGGTGCTTTCCGGTCCCGAATTGTTTTTCTCGGGGCCTTCCGGCGCTTTCCGACTTTATCAGAATCATTTCCGGCTACCTAATCGGTGGCTTTTCGTGATTCGCGACAAAGAATCGGGAGTGAGTCAGACTCTAGTTGATTGCTGCCGAGCTGTCCAGCTCTAGGCAACCATCTGAATCTACCTCCCCGCGTCCACCGTGTCAACGGTTTTTTCGGGCACCGGAGGACAGTACCAGCTCCGTGGGGGCCGACGCACATCGGCGCGGTGGGGTGCTCAGGCGGGGAAGACCGAGGGTGGGGTGTCGAGGTCCTCCAGCTCGATGCCGGGGGCGGCGAGGACGACGTCGCCGGCGATGTGGACGGTGTGGCGCTCTCCGGTGTCCAGGGTGCTGACCTGGTACTCGTCCACGATCAGCCCGCCTTCGTCGGAGGGGTGCGTCTCGCTCCTCAGCAGGGACCAGGACTGGTCGACGGTGAGCGGGGCGAGGACCGGGTCGGTGAAGGCGACCAGGCGGACGCGGGTCTCGGGGGCGCCGGGGGTGAGGCGGAGCAGGCGGGTGAGGGCGATCAGGAACGCCGGGGACGTACCCGTGAAGGCGTGGGCGCGGACGTTGCCCTCGGTGGCGTGGGTGCCGGTGGGGTCGGTGCGGACCCAGGTGACGCCGTCGAGGGCGGCGCCGCGGACCTGCCAGCTCGACGCGTGGAGTTCCAGGCGGATGGGGCGGCCGAGTTCGTCGACGGCGAGGTCGACCGAGCCCCGGTCGTCGCCGGCGGGGGTGGTGATGCGGGAGACGTAGCGCCAGCCGGAGGGGCCGGGGGCGCAGTGGAAGTGCTCCTCGCCGAGGGGGGTGTGGTCGTGGGGGTCGTGGAGCGAGTAGCGGCCGCGGGGCATCGCGTGGTCCTCGGGTGTGGGGAACGGGGCAGGCCCCCGGCACGGGGTGCCGGGGGCCTGCTGGGTCGTCGCGTCGCCCGGGCGGGTGCCGGGGGACGGATCAGTAGCGGTAGTGGTCCGGCTTGTACGGGCCCTCGACCTTGACGCCGATGTACGCGGCCTGCTCCGGGCGGAGGGTCGTCAGCTTGACGCCGAGGGCGTCCAGGTGGAGGCGGGCGACCTTCTCGTCCAGGTGCTTGGGCAGCGTGTACACGTCGGTCGGGTACTGCTCCGGCTTCGTGAACAGCTCGATCTGGGCCAGCGTCTGGTCCGCGAAGGAGTTCGACATCACGAACGACGGGTGACCGGTGGCGTTGCCCAGGTTCAGCAGGCGGCCCTCGGACAGCACGATGACGACCTTGCCGTCCTCGAACGTCCAGGTGTGGACCTGCGGCTTGACCTCGTCCTTCACGATGCCCGGGATCCTCGCCAGGCCGGCCATGTCGATCTCGTTGTCGAAGTGGCCGATGTTGCCGACGATCGCCTGGTGCTTCATCCGGGCGATGTCGGACGCCATGATGA
The DNA here is from genome assembly GCF_042741435.1 of Streptomyces sp. NPDC058955. Taxonomy (NCBI): domain Bacteria; kingdom Bacillati; phylum Actinomycetota; class Actinomycetes; order Kitasatosporales; family Streptomycetaceae; genus Streptomyces; species Streptomyces sp. NPDC058955. The sequence continues at coordinate 1,504 of NZ_JBHYKM010000151.1, forward strand.
TGTCCTTGTTGCCCGTCGTGGTGATGAAGATGTCGGCCGTCTCGACGACGTCCTCCAGGGTCGTCACCTGGTAGCCGTCCATCGCCGCCTGGAGCGCGCAGATCGGGTCGATCTCGGTGACGATCACCCGGGCGCCCTGGCCGCGCAGCGACTCGGCGCAGCCCTTGCCGACGTCGCCGTAACCGCAGACCACGGCAGTCTTGCCGCCGATGAGGACGTCCGTGGCGCGGTTGATGCCGTCGATCAGCGAGTGCCGGCAGCCGTACTTGTTGTCGAACTTCGACTTCGTCACGGCGTCGTTCACGTTGATCGCCGGGAAGAGGAGGGTGCCGGCCTGCATCATCTCGTAGAGACGGTGGACGCCGGTGGTGGTCTCCTCGGTGACGCCGCGGATCTCGGACGCCAGCTGCGTCCACTTCTGCGGGGACTCGGCGAGGGTGCGGTTGAGGAGGCGGAGGATGTAGCCGTACTCCTCGCTGTCCGCGGTGGCCGGGTCCGGGGCGGAGCCGGCCTTCTCGAACTCGACGCCCTTGTGGACGAGGAGGGTGGCGTCACCACCGTCGTCGAGGATCATGTTCGGGCCGCCGGTGGGGGTGTTCGGCCAGGTCAGCGCCTGCTCCGTGCACCACCAGTACTCCTCCAGGGTCTCGCCCTTCCAGGCGAAGACCGGGACGCCCTGCGGGTTCTCCGGGGTGCCGTTCGGGCCGACGGCGATGGCCGCGGCGGCGTGGTCCTGGGTGGAGAAGATGTTGCAGGAGGCCCAGCGGACGTCGGCGCCGAGGGCGACCAGCGTCTCGATGAGGACGGCGGTCTGCACCGTCATGTGGAGGGAGCCGGTGATCCGGGCGCCGGCGAGGGGCTGCTGCTCGGCGTACTCGCGGCGGATCGACATCAGGCCGGGCATCTCGTGCTCGGCGAGGGTGATCTCCTTGCGGCCGAAGGCGGCCAGGGACAGGTCGGCGACCTTGAAGTCCTGCTGTGCGGCAGTCGTCATGACGGGTGCTGCTCCTCGTGGGGTCGAGTTGCGAGGGTCGGTGGTGGCGCCTGACACCGCGGCCGAGGCACCTGCGGGCACACGAATGCCCGGGTGGTTCGCGGTGCAGTCGTCGGAGGCCCTCTCTCCCTCGGCCGGTCCCCCGGAGGGGGCCGCCCGACCGCCATCAGCAGCGACGTCTGGCGGTCACGAATCTACACCGATCGGCCCACCGGGCGCAGGCCCGCAGGGAGAAGCCCCCGGGGCGGCGCGGTGCGCTCCGGGGGCCTCGTCAGGATGTTCGGCGGGTGGTGCGGGGGCTCAGTGGCCGCTGCCGCCGGGGGTGGCGGCCGGGTCGGGGCCGGCCGCGGCGGCGGACTCGCTGTAGACGTCCGGCTCCAGGTAGATCACCCGGGCGATCGGGACGGCGGCGCGGATCCGCTCCTCGGCGGCGTCGATGGCGCGGGCCACGTCGGCGGCCGTGTCGTCGTGCGCGACGGCGACCTTGGCGGCGACGAGCAGCTCCTCGGGGCCGAGGTGGAGGGTGCGCATGTGGATGAGGCGGGTGACGGTCTCGCCGTCGACGATGGCGTCCTCGATCTTCTTCACCTCGTCGAGGCCGGCGGCCTCGCCGAGCAGCAGCGACTTGGTCTCCAGGGCGAGGACGATCGCGATGGCGATGAGGAGGACGCCGATGCAGAGGGTGCCGATGCCGTCCCAGACGCCGTCGCCGGTGGCGAGGGCGAGGCCGACGCCGCCGAGGGCGAGGACGAGGCCGACGAGGGCGCCGAGGTCCTCCAGGAGGACGACGGGGAGCTCGGGGGCCTTGGCGCGGCGGACGAACTCCTTCCAGGAGAGGCCGCCGCGGATCTGGTTGGACTCCTTGATGGCGGTGCGGAAGGAGAAGGACTCGGCGATGATCGCGAAGACCAGGACGCCGACCGGCCAGTACCAGGCCTCGATCGGGTGCGGGTGCTTGATCTTCTCGTAGCCCTCGTAGATGGCGAACATGCCGCCGACGGAGAAGAGGACGATGGAGACGAGGAAGGCGTAGATGTACCGCTCGCGGCCGTAGCCGAAGGGGTGCTGGGGGGTGGCCTCGCGCTGGGCCTTCTTGCCGCCGAGCAGGAGCAGGCCCTGGTTGCCGGAGTCGGCGAGGGAGTGGACGCTCTCGGCGAGCATCGAGGAAGAGCCACTGAAGAGGAACGCCACGAACTTGGCTGCGGCGATCGCGAGGTTGGCGGCGAGGGCCGCCACGATCGCCTTGGTTCCGCCTGACGCGCTCATGGGTCTGTCTGTTCCCTTCGTCGATGCTCCGGCCCGGTGACGGGTTCGCTGACCGTGGCCGTGGTACGGCCGGTCATTGTTGCATCAGGCCACGACGGTGGCGCGGAACACGGTGCCCGCTCCGGAGAGTTCGACGGGCTCGCCGGCCGGAACGAAGACCGATTCACCCGGGGAAAGGATGATTTCACCGGCTTTCGGGTGTCCGGCGGTGGCGAGCAGGATCTGCGGGGTGCCGGCGGTGAGGTCGGTGGCGACGGCGCCCTCGGGGCGGACGAACCGGGAGAGCCGGAACTCGTCGATGGGGGTCTCGTAGACCTCCTCCCCGGACGCGGACGCCTCGGGGCGCAGGACGCCGGGGTCGCCGGGCTCGAAGCGGACGATCCGGAGGAGCTCGGGGACGTCGACGTGCTTGGGGGTGAGGCCGCAGCGCAGGACGTTGTCGCTGTTGGCCATGATCTCGACGCCGAGGCCGGAGACGTACGCGTGCGGGACGCCGGCGCCCAGGTAGAGGGCCTCGCCCGGCTGGAGGCGGACGTGGTGGAGGAGCATCGCGGCGATGACGCCGGGGTCGCCCGGGAAGTGGTGGGCGAGGACGGCGTACGGGGCGTGGGCGCCGCCGAGCCGGTCGGCGGCCGCGGCGGCCTCGGTGACGGTGTGCGCCATCTCGTCCGGGTCGGCGGTGAGCAGCGCCGTGAGGACCTCGCGGAGGGCGGCCTCCTCCGGGTGGGCGAGGAGGAGGTCCGCGTACGGCTTGAGGGAGTCGACGCCGAGGCCCGCGAGGGTGTCGGCGGCCTCGGCGGGGGGCCGGAAGCCGCAGAACCCCTCGAAGGGGGTGAGGGCGCAGATCATCTCGGGCTTGTGGTTGGCGTCCTTGTACGTGCGGTGGGGCGCGTCCAGCGGGATGCCGGCGGCCTCCTCGGCGGCGAATCCCGCGCGGGCCTGCTCCAGGTCGGGGTGGACCTGGAGGGAGAGCGGGGCGCCGGCGGCGAGCACCTTGAGGAGGAAGGGCAGGCGGGGGCCGAACTTCTCGGCCGCGGCCGGGCCCAGTTCGCGTACCGGGTCGGCCTCGATGAGCTCGTTCAGCGGCCCGCGGGCGGTGAGCGAGGGGGCCCCGGGGTGGGCGCCCATCCACATCTCGGCCTGCGGCTCGCCCGTGGGGGCGGTGCCGAGCAGCTCCGGGATGGCCGTCGTGGATCCCCAGGCGTAGGGACGGACGGTGTTGACGAGGCGTTCCATGGCGGCTTCCAGTTCCTCGGGGCGGTGACGGTGTCAGACGACAGATGACAGGGGGTGGGTGACACACGGGTGACGGGTGGGTGGCCGCGGGCCGTACGCCGGTGTCGTGCCCGGGGTGTCAGGTCGTGTGGCCCGAGGTCGCCAGGGCGAGGTAGACGGCGGCGAAGTCGGTGACGGCGAGGAGTTCCGCGAGGGTCTCCAGGGCGTCGCCCTCCTCGGGTTCGAGTTCGCTGATCGCGGTCTCGTGGCCGAGGGCGAGTTCGCGGGCGGCGGGGGCGGCGCTGAGGCCGCCGCCCGGGCGGTCGCGGAGCAGGACGACGCGGGCGCGCAGGGCCTGCGGTTCCTCGACGCGGTCGCGGAAGAAGTCGTCGGGGTCGGCCGCGGCGGCGTAGGCGCCGGCCAGGAGGACGCCGTGGGCGGGGAGCGCCTCGGGGAGTTCGGCGGCGAGGGCGGGGAGGCCGGCGAGTTCGGCGAGGACGGCGGCGAAGCGGCGTCCGGCCGGGCCGGCGGCGTCGCCCTCGGTCCAGATGAGGGGCAGCGACTCGGTGAGTTCGGCGGCGAGGGTCTTGGCCGGGTTGGAGTACGTGGCGATGGCGGGGCCGCAGCGTTCGGCGGTGCGGTCGAGCCGGTCGGCGACGCGCTCCAGCGCCTCGGGCGGGGCCTCCAGGAGGCCGACGCGGTCGAGGAGGGCGAGCAGCGGGGTGAAGAGGGCCCACAGGGCGCCGGGGCTGGCGGCGAGGTTCTCGCCGTACTCGTCGGGCTCCTCGTGCGGGGCCATCGCCAGCGGGACGAACAGGCCGCGGGAGCCGCTGACCGCCTCGGAGAGCGGGGAGCCCTCGGGGGCGACGGCGACGACGGTGATGCCGCGGCGGTACGCCTGCTCGGCGAGGAGCGCGAGGCCGGGTTCGGAGCCGTCGGTGGTGGGCAGCAGGAGCAGGTCCACGGAGCCGGCCCAGCCGGGCAGCGCCCAGCGGAGGGCGCCGGCGGCGGGGGCGACGCCGGTGGGCGCGAGCCGTACGACGGGGGCGGAGGCGCCGGCGAGGGCGCCGATCAGGTCGGCGACGCCGGCGGCGGCGGTGCCGGGGCCCGCGACGAGGACGGCGCGGGGGCGGCCCTCGGGGTGGAGGTCGGCGATGCCGGCCTCGGCTGCGTGGCGGGCGGCGGTCCTGACCCGGGCGCCGGCCTCGGCGGCGCCGCGGAGGAGGCCGCGGCGGTCGGCCAGGGCGAGGGCGTCCGGTGCGTCTAGCAGGGTCTCGTCCAGCATGGGGCCTCCTGGGCGGGCGCCGTGATGCGGGTGCGGGGCGGTGCGGGGCGCGGGGGCGGGGCGCGGGGCGTCGTGGTGCGGGTGCCGTGGTGCGGGCGCGGGCTCGTGCGGGCGCGGTGCGGGCGCGGGTCCGATGCGGGCGCGGGGCCGTGCGGGCGCGCGGGGTGGGCGTCACGGGGAACGGGCACCGCCCTGGGGGCGTTGTGCCCACCCGTGCCGCCCCAGGCGGAACGCATGCCCACAACGGGGACGGCGAAGCCGGGGCGGGCGCGTGCCCTCGACGAGCGGTTACGCCGGGCGGCGGGCTTCGTCTACCAGGAGGACCGGGATGGCGTCGCGGACCGGGTAGGCCAGGGCGCAGTCGGGGGAGGTGCAGACCAGTTCCGGGGTCTCGTCCGCCGTGCGGTCGTCGAGCGGAGCGTGGCAGGCCGGGCAGGCCAGGATCTCCAGGAGGCCGGCTTCGAGCGGCATGAGGTGTCCCTTCGTACCAAGTGAATGGTGCTGGTCAGCCTACCGCCGGGGGCGGGGAGTCGCGGCTCGGCGAGCGGCGGCTCCCCGCGCCCGGCGGGGTGTCAGGCGCGGACGAGGGCGAGGACCTCGTCGCGGATCTTGGCCATGGTGGCCTCGTCGCGGGCCTCGACGTTGAGGCGGAGCAGCGGCTCGGTGTTGGACGGGCGGAGGTTGAACCACCAGTCGGCGGAGGAGACGGTCAGGCCGTCGAGCTCGTCGAGGGTGATGCCGTCCCCGTCGGCGTACACGGCCCTGATCTCGGCCGTCTTGGCGGCCTGGTCGGCGACGGTGGAGTTGATCTCGCCGGAGCCGGTGTAGCGGTCGTAGGCCGCGACCAGGTCGGACAGGGTGCCCTGCTGGCCGCCCAGCGCCGCCAGGACGTGGAGGGCGGCGAGCATGCCGGTGTCGGCGTTCCAGAAGTCCTTGAAGTAGTAGTGCGCCGAGTGCTCGCCGCCGAAGATCGCGCCGGACGTCGCCATCTCCTCCTTGATGAAGGAGTGGCCGACGCGGGTGCGGACGGGGGTGCCGCCGTGCTCGCGGACGACCTCGGGGACGGACCAGGAGGTGATCAGGTTGTGGATGATCGTTCCGCCGGGGGTCTTGGCGAGTTCGCGGGCCGCGACGAGGGCGGTGATCGCGGACGGGGAGACCGGCTCGCCGCGCTCGTCGACGACGAAGCAGCGGTCGGCGTCGCCGTCGAAGGCGAGGCCGAGGTCGGCGCCCTCGGCGACCACGCGGGCCTGGAGGTCGACGATGTTCTTCGGGTCGAGCGGGTTGGCCTCGTGGTTCGGGAAGGTGCCGTCGAGCTCGAAGTACATCGGGACGGTGTCGAGCGGGAGGCCGTCGAAGACGGTGGGGACGGTGTGGCCGCCCATGCCGTTGCCGGCGTCGACGACGACCTTGAGCGGGCGGATCGCGGTGAGGTCGACGAGCGCCCTGAGGTGGGCGGCGTAGTCGGCGAGGGTGTCCCGCTCGGTGACGGTGCCGGGGGTGGCGGCGGCCTCGGGGGCGCCCTCCTCCAGCCAGCGCTCGGCGAGGGCGCGGATGTCGGCGAGGCCGGTGTCCTGGCCGACGGGGGCGGCGCCGGCGCGGCACATCTTGATGCCGTTGTACTGGGCCGGATTGTGCGAGGCGGTGAACATCGCGCCGGGCAGGCCGAGGCTGCCGGAGGCGAAGTACAGCTGGTCGGTGGAGCAGAGCCCGATGAGGGTGACGTCGGCGCCGAGGCGGGCCGCGCCGCGCGCGAAGGCGGCGGAGAGGCCGGGCGAGGAGGGGCGCATGTCGTGGCCGACGACGATGGCGTCGGCGTCGGTCACGCGGACGAAGGCGGCGCCGAAGAGTTCGGCGAGCTCCTCGTCCCACTGGTCCGGGACCACCCCGCGGACGTCGTACGCCTTCACGATCTGCGACAGATCGGCAGTCACGGATCCACCCTCCTGAGTTCTCGGCACGCGTGTGCGGCGCGTGTGCGGAACGCCCAAACTACCCGGGACGGGGGGTGGGGCACTCGGGCGGTGGCCGGTTGTGGACGCCGGGCGGCGGGCCCGGGGCTCAGTTGTCGGGGGAACGGAGCACCCGGAGGTGGCCGCGGCGCCCGACCTCCATGGGGTCGCCGCCGCGCCCGCCGGGCTTGCCGGCCTCGGCGGCGCGCTCCTGGGGGCGGGCCGCTTCCCGGACCGCGTTGGCCAGGGCTTCGAGGTCGTCGCCGCTGGGGCGGGTGGGGGTGGTGGCGTCGTGGAGCCGCACGACCTCCCAGCCGCGCGGGGCGGTGAGGCGCTCGCTGTGCTCGGCGCACAGGTCGTAGCAGTGGGGCTCGGCGTAGGTGGCGAGCGGGCCGAGGACCGCGGTCGAGTCGGCATAGACGTACGTCAGTGTCGCGACGGCAGGGCGGCCGCACGCGGTGCGCGAACAGCGACGTACAGGGCTCACGACGTTGGACGGTACCGCACTCTTGAGCGGGCCGCGACGACTCTCCCCCAGGTCACTCCACCGTGTCGCGGTGTGACGTCCGCCACCCCCTTTCGGGTGGTGCCCGTTCTGACCTGCGGTGAAGGGGGCGCACGGGGGGTGGCACGGGGGGCGATCCGGACAGGGAGGTGGAGGAATCCGGTCAGGGGCGGCCGGATGGCCGATCGCGAGCGGGTGCCGAATCGTTCCCTGGGGCGGCCGGAATGTTCAGGTTTGGACAGCCGGTGGGGGCGGGGGTGGGGTGGGGCACGCCGATCGGCGGGTCCGCGCCACGGTGCGGAGTGACCCAGGAGAGTTACGCTGCGTCAGTGATGGACACTCCTGTGCCGCCCGGCCCGCCGCACCTCCCGCAGGGCTCCGGGGGACCGCCGGCCGAGCCGCGGGTCCGCCGCCGTGACCGGCACGGCCGTGGGATGCGGGGGCCGGTCGCGCCGCCGCAGGTCCCGCTCTCGGTGAGCCGCGCGGACACCTTCCGCGATCTGGTGCTGGACTCGGTGGAGCGGCTGGAGCGGCGGTGGCCGCAGCTCCAGGACGTCGAGTTCATGATCATGGAGGTGCCGCCGCCGGTCTCCGGCGACACGACGGTGCCGCTGGGCGGTTCGGTCCCGGCGGCGAAGCGGGAGCCGGCGCGGGTGGTCGTCTACCGCCGGCCGGTCGAGATCCGGTCCAAGACCCGCGACGAGCGGGCGCTGCTGGTCCACGAGGTCGTCGTGGAGCAGGTCGCCGAGCTGCTCGGCCTCTCCCCCGAGTCGGTCGATCCCCGGTACGGACAGGACTGAGCCCGCACCGGGGGGTGTCCGTCGTCAGTCGTCGAGGACCGTGAGGTCCTGGCGGGCGGCCGGGACCTGGACCGTGCCGCGGTCGTCCACGAGGGTCTGGACGGTGAACATCGGGATGCCGTCCTCGGTGACGGTGAGCGTGCGCGCCGCGTACACCGGTCCGCCGCCGGCGACCGGTTCGACGGTGACCGCGTAGGAGCCCTTGACGCCCTTGGGGGCGAGGTCGGTGAGGACCGTCGTGGTGCCCGCCTTGAGGGAGACCGTCCGGGAGGCGGGGCTGCCGCCCTCCGTGCCGGCCGAGGCGGTGACCTTCACCTGGGCGGCGGCCTCGGGGGCGGTGAGCGCGAGGGCGGTGCCCTTGGCGCGGTTGTCGGCGACGGTGGCGCGGCCGGTGACGGGGGCGGCGGCGGAGACGAACGCCATCTCCTGGTCGGAGCCCTTGCCGCGGACCACCCGGAGCGCGGCGACGACCGGGATCTGCTTCTTGGGGTCGGTCGGGGTGAGCAGCAGGGCGGCGGCGGAGCCGCGGGTGAGGTCGGGCAGTTCGACGGAGGCGGTCATGCCGGCCTTGACGTGCACGGACTCGGCGGCGGCGGGGACGATCGTGCCGTTCGTGGTGACCAGCTGGATCTTCAGGTCGGCGTCGGACTCGCCGGGGGCGAAGGCGACGAGCCGGACGCCGGTGGCGTCGGCCGGGATGCCGGGGAGCACGACGCGGGCCGCCGGGGGGGCGGGGGGGGCCGCCGGTGAGGTCCATGATCGGACCGTACGCAGGGGCGGAGCTGACGAACCGTTACGGCGAGATGACCTTCCTACGATCGGGGGACGCTCGCGCGGGGGGCGCCGACCGGCTCGTCCTCCTCGTCGCCCGTCGGGGCGTCGCCGGTGTTCTCGACCTCGGTGCCGGGCGGGGCGAGCAGGAAGACGTTGCGGTCGACGCGGTGCATGCCGCTGCCGAGGCCGAAGACGACACCGCTGCTGAAGTCGAGGACGCGCTTGGCGACTTCGGGGTCGGCGCTGGTGAGGTCGAGCAGGACCGGGATCTGGGCGATGAGGTACTCGGCGACCTCGCGGGCGTCGGCGAAGACCTGGACCCGCAGCACGACCATGCGGCGCTGCTCGACGGATTCGTACTGCTCGGGGATGGTGCGGTGATCGACCCTGGACGGCCATTCGTCACGGCCGCGCAGCGGCAGGACCTGGGCCAGACCCTCCCACTGCTCGTCGGTGACGTCGTACCTCTCGTACCTACTCATGGCACCATCCTCCCGCCCCTCACCCGTTCGGCCCAACAACGACACGGGCGAACGGGTGACGGGCGGGGCGGGGGCGGGTCGTGGAACGTCACGCGAAGGTCTTGGCCAGGCGGCGCAGGCCCTCGGCGATCTCGTCGGGGGCGTGGGTGGTGAAGGAGAGGCGGAGGGCGGCCGGGTCGGGGCTGCCGCAGAAGAAGGGGGCGCCGGGGACGTAGGCGACGTGGTGGCCGACGGCGGTGGCGAGGAGGGCGGTGGCGTCGTGGCCCTCGGGGAGGGTGGCCCAGACGAACATGCCGCCCTCGGGCCGGTTCCAGCGGCTGCCCTCGGGGAGGGCGGCGGGCAGTCCTTCGAGCATGGCGTCGCGGCGGGCGCGGTAGGCGGCGCGCATGCCGGCGACGTGGGCGTCGAGGTCGCTGTCGCGGAGGTACCGGGCGGCGGCGGCCTGGTCGACGGTGGAGGTGTGCAGGTCGGCGGCTTGTTTGGCGATGACGCAGGCGCGGCGGAGGGCGGCCGGGGCGCGCAGGTACCCGAGGCGCAGTCCGGGGGCCATGACCTTGGAGAAGGAGCCGAGGAGGGCGGTGCGGTCGGCCGCGGCGGGGTGGCCGGCGAGGTGCGGGACGGGCTCGCCCTCGAAGCGGAGTTCGCCGTACGGGTCGTCCTCGGCGATCCAGAAGCCGTGCCGGGCGGCGGCCTCGGCGACGGCGGCGCGGCGGGCGGCGGGGAGGGTGCGGCCGGTGGGGTTCTGGAAGGTGGGGACGACGTAGAGGAGGGTGGGCTTCTCGCGGGCGGCGATCTCGTCGAGCGCCTCGGGGACGATGCCGTCGTCGTCGGTGGGGACGGGGACGACGCGGGCGCCGGCGAAGCCGAAGGTCTGGAGGGCGGCGAGGTAGCAGGGGTCCTCGACGAGGACGACGCCGCCGGGTTCGAGGAGTGCGGTGGCGAGGAGGGTGAGGGCCTGCTGGGAGCCGGTGGTGACGAGGAGGTCGTCGGCGTCGGTGGGGAGTCCGCGGGCGGCGAGGCGGGCGGCGACGGCCGTCCGGAGCGCGGGGTCGCCCTCGGTGGTGGAGTACTGGAGGGCGGCGTGCGGGTGGTCGGTGAGGACGGCCTGGTAGGCGGCCCTGATGCCTTCGGTGTCGAAGAGTTCGGGGGCGGGGAGGCCGCCGGCGAACGAGATGACCTCGGGTCGTGCCGTGAGCGCCAGGATCTCGCGTACGGGCGAGGAGGCGACGTTTCCCAGTCGCGCGGCGAGCGGGGCCGTGGGCGCGGTGCCGGGCGGGGCGGTGGTGGTCCGGGGCGTCGTGGCGGCGGAGGGCATGCGGTTCAGTGTAGGGAGCATCCTGTTGCTGTCCAGGGTCGTCCCGTGGTCCGTGTGCCGGGCGGGTGGGGGGAGTTGGGGCGGCCGCCGGCGGTGAAGGTGCGGGTGTGCGGGATGCGGTGGGCGTCGAGGGCGCGGCGGGTCGCTTCGGCGCGGTGCGCGGCGCCGGGGGTGTTCGGGTCGTGGAGGACGCCGGCGACGGAGCCGCTGTGGGAGATCTGGACGCCGACGGCTCCGGTGTGCCGGGCGAGGGCGACGAGCGCGTCGAACTCCGGGTGCCGGAGGACGTGTTGGGCGCGGCTCGCGCTCTCGGTGGCGACCCGGCCGAGGAGCGGGGTGTCGCCGTCGGCGAGGGCGCGGCGGAGGAGGTCGCGGAGGCGGGCGTAGGCGCGGAGGTCGGCGGCGCCGGCCGCGGGGGCGGGGAGGGCGAGGGTGTCGACGGGGGCGCCGCCGCCGAGGAGGCAGCCGACGACGAGGAGCGGCGGCAGGGCGGGGCCGAGGACGTCGAGGACGCGGCCCTCGCGCTGGGCGAAGAGGACGGGCCGGGCGTCGAGCATGAGGGGGTCGCTGGCGCGTTCGGCGCGGACGGCGAGGCGGGCGGTGGTGCCGGGGTCGAGGCGGAGCCCGTACGCGTCGGCGACGGCGCGCACGGTGGCGAGGACGTCGCTGGTGGAGCTGCCCATGCCGAGGCCGAGCGGGACGGCGCCGGTGAGGCGGAGGGTGCCGCCGTGGGCGGGCCGGCCGGTGCGTGCGGCGCAGGCGGCGACGGCGAGCCGGGCGGCGCGGGCGGCCTTGGCGCGGTCGGCGGGGACGACGGTGACGGCGTCGGGCGGGGTGCCGGGGTGGGGGGTGAAGTCGGCGCGGGTGCCGGGGGTGGTCGTGGGGAGGGTGACGAGGCCGGCGTGGGGGCGGCCGTGGGCGTCGGCGAAGACGCCCTGGAGCAGTTCGCCGTGGTGGGAGGGGGCGTGACCGGTGCCGGTGCCGGGGTGGGGGGCGGTGCCGGGGGCGGGCCGGTGGGCTGCTGAGGGGGTGCTGGTGGTCACGAGGGAGAGTGTGACCTCCGGTGCGGGGGTGGTGGGGCGGCGGGGGCGGCTGACGGGATTGGGGCGGGCGGCGGCCCTCGCGGGGCGCACGCGCCGGGAGGCCGGGGCCGTGCCGGTGCCGGGCGGGCGGCCGGCGTGGCGCACGCGCGCGTGAAGCGGTACGGGCGCGGAGACCGGCGCCTGCTCCGGCGCACGCGCGCGTGGGGGCGGTGGAGTGGTGCGGGGGGGGCGGAGGTGGCCCGGGGCACGGCGATGCGGGCGGCGGTTCCGGTCTCCGACTGCCGTGCGTCGAAAATCTGCTGACGGCCCCGCGGGCGGGAGCCGGGCCGGTACGGTGGAGGTCGGGGCTCTGGCGCCGCCCGGGTGGCGCCTCGCGCGGGTGCGGGGCGCCGGGTGAGGGTGCCGTGGCCGAAGCTGATCGCCCGACGATGGCCGGACGATCGCCGTTGACCGGTTTCGGCGGGGCCGGGGCATGATGGGGCGGTGTCCCGAACAAACGCACCGCATGGCCGTGTCGGCCGTCCGCCCGTGACCTCCCGCGCCCAGATCCTGCACGCGGCGCGCCGGCTGATCGACCAGGACGGCTGGGAGAGACTGACCATCCGCCGGCTGGCCGCAGAGATCGGCATCGGGGCGACGACCATGTACCACCACGTGCGGGACAAGGAAGACCTGCTGTTCCTCCTGATCCGCGAGTACGCGGACCAGATCCCGCACCCGGACCTGCCCGAGGTGCCGCGGGACCGGATCATCGTGGCCATGACCGCGGTCCACGACGCCCTCGCGGCGTGGCCGTGGGCCACGGAGGTCGTCTCCGCGGACGGGTTCCTGGTGCGGCTCGGCGAGAAGGCGCTGTGGCTGGCGGAGACGATCATCGCCGGGGCCGTCGCCCACGGCTGCTCCCCCGAGCAGGCCTTCTACGTCTTCCGCAGCGTCTGGTACTACACGGTCGGCGAGATCCTGGTCCGCTCCCACTCCGCCCGCAAGAGCACCAAGGAGCCCTCCGCCGACGGGCTGACCGACATCCTCGACGCGTCGAAGGTGCCGCTGCTGGCCGCCCTGAGCGAGCAGCCGGAGCTGACCACGGAGGACCACTACCGCCAGGGCCTGGAGGCGTTCGTCGACGGGCTGCTCGCGCAGATCGTGGGTCCCGGCCGCTGAACGGCGCCGTCCGTCCGGACCGCGGGCCCGGTACAGGCCGTTCCGGTGGCTGATTGGCGTCGGTGTCCGGAGCCCGGCCGGTGCCGGTGTGTGAAGCTGTCGTCGGCACCGCTCCGGTGCGGGCCCCCTCAGTTCGGTGATGACGAGAGGCATGGCGGTATGCGTGTTGCGGAGTGCGGTCCCCCACTCACCGCATCGGATGTCGCGTCAGGCGACGAGGACGGCCGGCTCCGCCACCGGGCGCGGCCGGCCACGGGGGCGTCGGCATGACCTCCCGCAAGGCGCCCGTGATCGGCATCATCGGGGCGTACGGCGCCGTCGGCCGGAGCGCGGCCCGGGGTCTCGCCGCCGAGGGCCGGTACCGGCTCCGGATCGGCGGGCGCGACGCGGACGCGGCGCGCGCCTTCGCGGCCTCGCTGCCCGGGCGCGCCGAGGCCATGTGGGTGGACGCGAACGACTCCGACAGCCTGGTCCGCTTCAGCGAGGGCTGTCGTACGGTGCTCAACTGCTCGGGCCCCGCCTACCTCCTGATCGACCGGGCCCGCCGGGCGGCCTTCGCGGCGGGGGCCGACTACGTGGACGTCATGGACGACGGCAGTGCGTCCGAGCCGGTGCCGGAGCGCACCGCGGTGCTGTCGGCCGGGCTGTCCCCGGGGCTCTCCGGGCTGTTGCCCGAGCTGTTGGCGCACGGTCTGGGCCCGGGCGGGGCGTTCACGGGCTGCTACGCGGGGGTGGGGCCGCTGACCCGCGCCGGGGCCGTGGACGCCCTGCTGAGCGTCGACCGCGGCTTCGGCACCCCGTCGGCGGCGTGGCGGGGGCGGGTGGTGCCGTCGGCGCTGGAGATCGAGCCGCACTTCCTGGTGCCGGGGGTGCCCCGGCCGCTCACCGCGCATCCGTTCCTGACGGAGGAGCTGGTGGACCGGGCCCGGACGCTCGGGCTCAAAGAGGCGCGGTGGTACAACGCCTTCGACGGTCCCACGCTGCTCGACGCCCTGGTCCGGTCGCACGGTGAGCAGGCGGCCGGGCTGACCCTCGCCGCCAGGGCGGACGTGCTGGTGCGGTCCAGCGCCCTCGACGCGGCCGGCCGCACCCCGTACCACGTGCTGTGGGGGCGTCTGGACGGCTGGAACCGGGCGGGTGTCCCGGTCACCCGGGCGGTGGTGATCCGGGGCGATGACGGGGCGCGTCTGACGGGGGCGGTCGGGGCGTTCGCCGCGGCCGCGGTGACCAACAGGCAGGTGCTGCGCGGGGTCCACCAGGCCGCGGCGGTGCTGTCGCCGCAGGCCGTGGTCGACTGGCTGCGGCGCCGCGTACCGGGGGTGACGGTGCAGCAGACCACCGTCGAGTCGCCCGGGGAGGACGGGCCGGGGTCGGACGAGGGCCTCAGCTAGGGCCTGTCTCTTGGATCCGTCCGTGAGATCGTCGTGCTCGTGATCGAGTCTTGGGTGATCAATGACGACAGCCCTGTCCCTGTGCCGTCGG
>NZ_JBHYKM010000152.1:0-5319 GCF_042741435.1 Streptomyces sp. NPDC058955
CGCCGCACCCTCCCCGTGCACACCGCCTTCGCCGAGCGGCTCGTCGCGGTGCTCAGCGGGGAGCGGCCGGTGCACTCGATGCTGGGACTGACCGTCGGGGAGGCGTACGACCAGCTGGTGCGGCTCGCGCCGCGGACGGCCGCGCGGGGGTTCGGGCCCCGGCCCGTGCTGCGCCGGTGCGCCGCGCAGCCGCACTCCGGGGACACCGTCCTGGAGGTCTTCGCCTCGCTCGCCGCCGGCCACCGCGTCCGCGCCCTCGCCTTCCGCCTGGAGCGCGGCCCCGACCACCGCTGGCGGTGCGCCGCCGTCGAGCTGGACGGCCTCGGCCGACTGGTCGGCGGCGGCCCCCAGCCATGACGAAGGGCCCCGCCGGAACACGTCCGGCAGGGCCCTTCACCAGGTCGGACCGTCACTTCTTGCGGCGACGCCCGCCCGCGTTCTTCTGCGCCTTGCGGCGCTCCGCCCGCGTCATCCCGTCGCCGGAGTCGACGTCGTCCGAGCCGAAGTCGCCCTCGACGACACCCCCGTCGCCGTCCACCGACGGCGCGGAGAAGTGCAGCCGGTCCGGCCGCTGCGGGGCGTCGAGCCCCTTCGCGCGGATCTCCGGACGGCCGCCCGCCGGCACTGCCTCGCCCTTGTCCAGGGACGGCGCGCCGGCCTGCACCGGGACCTCCTCGACCTGCTGCTCGACCTGGACCTCCAGGTTGAACAGGTAGCCGACGGACTCCTCCTTGATGCCCTCCATCATCGCGGTGAACATGTCGAAGCCCTCGCGCTGGTACTCGACCAGCGGGTCCTTCTGCGCCATCGCGCGCAGACCGATGCCCTCCTGGAGGTAGTCCATCTCGTAGAGGTGCTCGCGCCACTTGCGGTCGAGGACCGAGAGGACGACCCGGCGCTCCAGCTCGCGCATGATCTCCGAGCCGAGCTGCGCCTCGCGCGCCTCGTACTGCGCGTGGATGTCGTCCTTGATGGACTCGGCGATGAACTCCGCGGTGATGCCCGCGCGGTCGCCCGCCGCGTCCTCCAGCTCCTCGACGGTGACCTTCACCGGGTAGAGCTGCTTGAAGGCGCCCCACAGCCGGTCGAGGTCCCACTCCTCCGCGAAGCCCTCGGCGGTCTCCTGGCGGATGTAGTCGTCGATGGTGTCGTCCATGAAGTGGCGGATCTGCTCGTGCAGGTCCTCGCCCTCCAGGACGCGGCGGCGCTCGCCGTAGATGACCTCGCGCTGCCGGTTGAGGACCTCGTCGTACTTCAGGACGTTCTTGCGGGTCTCGAAGTTCTGCGTCTCGACCTGCGACTGGGCGGAGGCGATGGCCCGGGTGACCATCTTGTTCTCGATCGGCACGTCGTCCGGCACGTTGGCCATGGCCATCACGCGCTCGACCATCTGCGCCTTGAAGAGCCGCATCAGGTCGTCGCCGAGCGACAGGTAGAAGCGGGACTCGCCCGGGTCGCCCTGACGGCCGGAACGACCGCGCAGCTGGTTGTCGATGCGGCGCGACTCGTGGCGCTCGGTGCCGAGCACGTACAGCCCGCCCAGCTCCTTGACCTCCTCGAACTCCGCCTTCACGGCCTTCTCGGCGCGCTCCATGGCGGCGGGGAGGGCCGCGGCCCACTCCTCGACGTGCTCGACCGGGTCCAGACCCGCCTGCCGCAGCTCCGCCTCGGCGAGGTCGTCCGGGTTGCCGCCGAGCTTGATGTCGGTACCGCGGCCGGCCATGTTCGTGGCGACGGTGACGGCGCCGCGGCGACCGGCCTGGGCGACGATGGTGGCCTCGCGCTCGTGGTGCTTGGCGTTCAGCACCTCGTGCGGCACACCGCGCTTGGAGAGCTGCTGCGAGAGGTACTCGGACTTCTCGACCGAGGTGGTGCCGACGAGGACCGGCTGGCCCTTCTCGTGCTTCTCGACGATGTCGTCGACGACGGCGGCGAACTTGGCGACCTCGGTCCGGTAGATCAGGTCGGACTGGTCCTTGCGCTGCATCGGCTTGTTCGTCGGGATCGGGACGACGCCGAGCTTGTAGATCTGGTGGAACTCGGCCGCCTCGGTCATCGCCGTACCGGTCATGCCGGACAGCTTGTCGTAGAGGCGGAAGAAGTTCTGGAGGGTGATCGTGGCGAGCGTCTGGTTCTCGTCCTTGATCTGCACGCCCTCCTTGGCCTCGATGGCCTGGTGCATGCCCTCGTTGTAGCGGCGGCCGGCGAGGATACGGCCGGTGTGCTCGTCGACGATCATGACCTCGCCGTCGATGACGACGTAGTCCTTGTCCTTCTTGAACAGTTCCTTCGCCTTGATGGCGTTGTTCAGGTACCCGACGAGCGGGGTGTTGACCGACTCGTAGAGGTTGTCGATGCCGAGCCAGTCCTCGACCTTGGCGACACCGGCCTCGTGGATGCCGACCGTGCGCTTCTTCTCGTCGACCTCGTAGTCGCCGGTCTCCTCGATGCCCTTCAGCGGGTTGCCGGGCTCGCCCTTGGTGAGGCGGGTGACCAGCTTCGCGAAGTCGCCGTACCACTTGGTGGCCTGGTCGGCCGGGCCGGAGATGATCAGCGGCGTACGGGCCTCGTCGACGAGGATCGAGTCGACCTCGTCCACGCACGCGTAGTTGTGGCCGCGCTGCACCAGTTCGTCCTTCGACCACGCCATGTTGTCGCGCAGGTAGTCGAAGCCGAACTCGTTGTTCGTGCCGTACGTGATGTCGCAGGCGTACTGCTCGCGGCGCTGCGCCGGCGTCATGTTGGCGAGGATGCAGCCGACCGTCAGGCCCAGGAACTTGTGGACCCGGCCCATCAGCTCGGAGTCGCGCTCGGCCAGGTAGTCGTTGACCGTGATCAGGTGCACGCCCTTGCCGGACAGCGCGTTCAGGTACGCCGGCAGCGTGCCGACGAGGGTCTTGCCCTCACCGGTCTTCATCTCGGCGACGTAGCCGAGGTGCAGCGCGGCGCCGCCCATGAGCTGGACGTCGTAGTGGCGCTGGCCGAGGACGCGCTTGGCCGCCTCGCGGACGGTGGCGAACGCCTCGGGCAGCAGGTCGTCGAGGCTCTCGCCGTCGGCGTACCGCTGCTTGTACTCCTCCGTGAGGGCCCGCAGGTCGGCGTCGGAGAGGTTGACGAAGTCCTCTTCGATGGAGTTGACCTGGTCCGCGATGCGGTGCAGTTTGCGCAGGATCTTGCCTTCGCCTGCACGCATGAGCTTGTTGAAGACGGACACTGAGGCTGGTCTCCTTGCCGGTCGGGCCTGGCACTGGGTCTTGTCACGGACACGAGCGCGGGCACGGCAGGTGGTCCCCACCGCAACGGCCATCGTAAGCGAGACCACCGTCACGGAGGGAGGCCCGCAGGGCCGCCGCTGCACGTCCGCCCGCAAAGAGAACGCCCGAGGTGGTCGGAAGGTGCCGCCCCATCCGAAAAGTGTTCGCTTCCGTCCGGCGCCGTCCCCACAATCCGGGCATGGATCCCATCACGCTCACCAGCGACCGCCTCCGGCTGCGCGCCTTCGTCCCCGAGGACGAGGACATCGTGTACGCCCACTGCCAGGACCCCGCCATCCGCCGCTGGACGATCGTCCCGGACCCGTACACCCGGGAGGACGCCGCCTTCTTCCTGAACCGGCTCGTCCCGGAGGGCTGGCGCGACGACTCCGACTACAGCTTCGCCGTCGAACCGCTGGACGGCGGCCCCCTCTTCGCCGCCATCGGCCTGCACAGCCGGGGCAACGGCGTCTGGGAGGTCGGCTTCTGGCTCGCCCCGGAACAGCGCGGCAAGGGCTACATGGCGGAGGCGGTGCGGACCGTCGCCCACTGGGCCTTCACCGGCCTCGGCTGCGTCCGGCTGATCTGGCGCGCGGAGATCGGCAACACCGGCTCGCGCGCGGTGGCCGAGCGGGTCGGCTTCACCGTGGAGGGCGTCCAGCGGGCCTCCCTGCTGCACAAGGGCACCCTCCGGGACGGCTGGGTCGCCTCGCTGCTCCCCTCCGACTTCGGCCTGCCGAGCCCCGTCCCGTACCTCCCGCCGCGCGAGGCCCCGCCCTCCGTGGACCCCCGCGCGCAGGCCCGTCCCGAAGGCTCCGGCACTGTCGGTCCGGGGGCCTAGGGTTTCCGCATGACCACCGTGCCGAAGACCGCCCCGCAGCCCGCTCCCCAGCCCGTCGCCGCGCTCTCCGCCACCGAGGCCCGCCGGATCGCCCTGCGCGCCCAGGGCTTCCTGGGGGCCCCGGACCGCCGGGGCGGGGTCCGGGGCGTACTCCGTCACCTCGGCCAGGTCCAGCTGGACACCATCTCGGTCCTGGCCCGCTCGCACGAGCTGATCCCGTACGCGCGCCTCGGCGCCGTCGGCCGCCCCGCGGTGGAGGAGGCGTACTGGTCGGAGGGGCACGCCTTCGAGTACTGGTCGCACGCCGCCTGCATCCTGCCGGTCGAGGAGTGGCCGCTCTTCGCCTTCCGCCGCCGCGCCTACCGCGACCGCCCGCAGTGGCACCACGAGCTGTCCGACGGCTCCTACGCCAAGGTGATCGACCAGCTGCGGGCGGAGGGCCCGCGGACGGCGACGGAGCTCGGCGGCGCCAAGAACAAGGGCGAGTGGTGGGACTGGTCCGACACCAAGATCGCGGTCGAGCGGGCGCTGATGTACGGCGAGGTCGTCGTCACCGAGCGGCGCGGCTGGAAGCGGGTGTACGACCTGGCGGAGCGCGCCATCCCGGAGCCGCTGCGCCACGACGACCTGGACGACACCGAGTGCGTGCGGCGCCTGGTCCGGCAGGCGGGCGAGGCGCTGGGCGTCGGCACGCGCGCGGACATCGCCGACTACCACCGGCTCAAGGCGGAGCAGTTCGACGCGGTGGTGGCGGAGTCGGGTCTGGTGCCGGTGACGGTCGAGGGCTGGGGGAAGCCGGCCTGGGCGGACCCGGCGGCGCTGGCCACGGAGCCGCGCGGCCGGCACCGCACGACGCTGCTCTCGCCGTTCGACTCGCTGATCTGGGAGCGGGCCCGCACCGAGCGGATCTTCGGCTTCACGCACCGGCTGGAGGCGTACGTCCCGAAGCCGAAGCGGGTGCACGGCTACTTCGCGATGCCGGTCCTCGCCGGCGGCCGTCTGGTCGGCCGGGTGGACCCGGCCCGCGAGGGCCGCACCCTGGTCGCCAAGCAGGTCTCCCTGGACGGCCCGAAGGCGGTCCCCGCCGTCGCCCAGGCCCTCCGCGAGGCCGCCGCCTGGGTCGGCTGCGACACGGTCCGCATCGAGCGCCTGGACCCCCCGGAACTGACCCCCGCCCTGACGAAGGCGCTGGCCTAGCGCCTCAGCGGATCTCCAGGATCTTCT
>NZ_JBHYKM010000152.1:5419-15434 GCF_042741435.1 Streptomyces sp. NPDC058955
CCCGCATCGCGTACACCACGGCCTCCATGCGGGAGTGCAGCTGCAGCTTCTCCAGGATGTTCCGCACGTGGTTCTTCACCGTGTTCTCGGAGATGCTGCATCTCCTGGGGGATAACCCCCAGACCCCCAGCAGGGGCGTCCCGGTGCAAGGGCCCTCAGCGGATCTCCAGGATCTTCTCCCGCATCGCGTACACCACGGCCTCCATGCGGGAGTGCAGCTGCAGCTTCTCCAGGATGTTCCGCACGTGGTTCTTCACCGTGTTCTCGGAGATGAAGAGCTCCTTGGCGATGTCCCGGTTGTTCATGCCAGTCGCGACGAGCTTGAGGACCTCCAGCTCGCGGTCGGTGAGCCGGGGTGCGGGGACCAGGCGGCGCTCGTCGGTGCGCTGGATCATCGACTTGAACTCGGTGAGGAGCTTCGACGCCATCGACGGGCTGATCTGCGACTGCCCGTCCGCCACCGCGCGGATCGCGGTGGCGACCTCGTCGGTGGAGATCTCCTTGAGCAGGTAGCCGGTGGCCCCCGCCTTGATCGCGTCGTAGAGGTCCGCCTCCTCGTCGCTGATCGTCAGCATGATGATCTTCGCGCTGGGGGCGACCTCCTTGATGGAGGTGCACGCCTCGATGCCGCCGCGCCGCGGCATCCGCACGTCCATCAGGACGATGTCGGGCAGCAGGTCCGCCGCCTTGTCGACCGCCTCGGCCCCGTCGCCCGCCTCGCCGACGACCTGGATGTCCTCCTCCTGCGCGAGGACGATCTCCAGACCGCGCCGGAACAGCGCGTGGTCGTCCACGACCAGGACGCGGATCGGCTCCTTGCGATAGACCTCGTTGGCCGATTCCGATCCTTCCGGAGCACCCTCATGGGCGAGCGCACCGCGCTCGTGCCCGCTCAGCACCGGGCCGAAGCTGTCTGCCATCGTTCCTCCCCCTGAAGGCCGTGGCCTGAATTCGTTTCCGGTCCTCCAACCACTGCCCGGGAAGCACCGGTTGGCGTGCACGCCATGATTTCATGCCCGGGCCCTTCCGGGGTGGCCCCCCGGGCGCACAGGGGTGCCCCTGGGGGTCGCGGGAAGCGCTCCAGGGGCACCGGAAGGGCCGGCCGGTCAGCCGTTCGACGGGTCAGCCGCCGAGCGCGCCACCCGCTCCGCCGCTGTTCTCGGCGAGCGGGTCGTTCTCCAGGTGGATGACGCCGTAGTCGTAGGCGTGGCGCCGGTAGACGACGCTCGGCTGCTTGGTCTCGGCGTCGACGAAGAGATAGAAGTCGTGCCCGACCAGTTCCATCTCGTAGAGGGCCTGGTCGAGTCCCATCGCGGCGGCCTTGTGGGTCTTCTCGCGGACCACCAGCGGGCCCTCGCCCTGGACCTCGATCGAGCCCATCATCGTGGTGGGCACCGCGCCGCCGGTCTCGTCGGCGACGAGTTCGCCCTGGCCGTTCAGCTGGGCGACCCCGGGGACGACGTCGGCGACCTCCGCCGCGGAGAGCCGTCCGTTGCCCCGGCGGGTGTAACGCTTGTCGTGCTGCTTGCGAAGCCTGGCCTCCAGCTTGTCGCTGGCCAGGTCGAGGGCCGCGTACGGGTCGCCGGCCGACGCTTCCGCCCGGATGACCGGGCCTCGGGAGTGGAGGGTGATCTCCACGCGGTCGGACCGGTCGGCCTGCCGCGGGTTGGGCTCCTTGGACACCTCGACGTCGAGGCTGATCACCTTGCCGTCGAGCTTCTGGATCTTCTCCAGCTTCAGCTTCTCGGCCACGTGCTTGCGGAACCGCTCGGGCACCTCTGTCTTGCGGCCCTTGACGACGATGTCCACGCAGAACTCCGTTCCCGGATCGCCCGCCCGGCTCCTAGGCCGACGGGCATCTCCCTTTGCACCAGCCCCGGCGATCTCACCGGAGCTCGGACTTGGCGACTTCGACCTCCTCCTCCCCAGTCGACAAGATCGCCACCCCATCGACGAGAGGTTAATTCGCCCTGAACTCCTGTCCTGTAGGCGCAACCGTGTATGCGATGAGTTCGGGCATTCACCCTTCCTCACAACCGAACATAGCCCCTTCGGACGGGTGTCGGCACCCGCTGCCGAGACTTACCTCCATTCGGAGGCTTTTACCTCTCACCACCTGCAACGATCCAAGTTCCTGGCGAGTTCCGGTTTATTTCGAACGAAGCGGGAGATGATGCGATCACAGCCGCCACCCGCTGTTCGAATTCGTGCTGCGTTGAATCACTTCGGGATCTCCCCGCCCATCCGGGAGTGAACGCAGGGTGTACGACCCCGAGGGCCCGCGCCGCCTCCGCGAGCGTCGCGCCGGTGGTCATCAGGTCGTCCACCACGACCACCCGGCCGGCCTCCAAGAGCCTCGCGCCGCCCGGCACCACCTCCAGCGCCCCGGCCACGTTCGCCCACCGCCCGCGCGCCCCGAGACCCGCCTGGTCCGCCACCGCCCGCCGCTGCCGCAGCACCGGCAGCACCCGCGCGGACCGCCCCGCAGCCCGCAGCCGCGCCGCCGCGGCCAGCGCCACCCGCCGGGTCGGATCGTGCCCCCGCGCCCGCACCGAGCGCCGCGAGGACGGCACCGGCACCAGGAGCAGCGGCCGCTCCCGCGAGCCGCCCACAGCCGCCTCCACGGCCCTCGCGAGGGCCCCGCCCAGCGCCCCGCCGAGCCCCAGCGCCCCGCGCTCCTTGTGGGCGATCAGCAGCTCCCGTACCGCCCCCTCGTACGGCACGGCGGCGTGCACCACCGGCAGCCCGGCCGGCTCCGGCGCGGGCCGCACCCGGCACGCCCGGACCCCTCCCCCGCCCAGCGCGCCCGCGCACCCCGCGCACAGCCCGGTACGAGGCACCCCGCAGCCCTCGCAGACACCGGGCAGCACCAGTCCGGAGATCTCGCGCCACCAGCCCCGCATGCCTCCACTCTGACCACCCCCGACGCCGCCCGCCACCCCTGTGGACAACGCCCTGTGGACAACCCGGAAGACCCCTGCCGGAAGACCACCGGTAGACCCGCCAGGAGACCGGCCGGGAAACCTCCCGAGGACCTACCCGGGATAGACCGGCCCCGTCCCGGACTTCACCACCGGCTGCCAGTTGGCCCCCGGCATCAGCCGCACGATGCCGTCGTTGCCGGAGGCGGCGATCAGCGGCTCCGTCTCCTTGTACGGCGCGGCCACCGCCAGCACCCCGTTGAGGCCCGGCAGCACCGAGCTCGCGGAGGTGGAGCCGTCGGTCTGGAGGTAGCGGATCTGCTGCACGCCGCCGGCCTCCCGGCCGACCACGACGAGCCGGCTCGGCCCGGCCCAGGAGACGGACGAGACCGACTCCATGCGCGGCGCGGCCGCCTGGAGGTCCTCCACGGACACGACCTGCTCGTCCGTGCCGTCCTCCCGCTCGATCCGGCCGATCTGGAGGGTGGTCCGCCCCTCCCGGGTGATGAGGAGCGCGATCCGCACCCCGTCCGCCGAGACGCGCAGCGACTCGACCCGGGTGTCCTCCGTCAGCCACGGCGTGCGGACCTCGATCCACTTGCCGGTGCCGTCGGGCACGACCACCAGCCGCTGGTGACCCCTGGCCCGGTCGGCGACCCACAGGTCGCCCCGCCCGTCCCAGCTGGGCTGCGAGAGCCGGTCCTCGTGCGCCGCCGTCGCGGCGGCCGAACTCTTGAACACCGCCGGAAGCTGTTCCTGCTCGGCGGCGATCGACGAGACGTAGAGCGAAGCGCCGTCCTCGGACACCCCGGCCGCCCGGGTCCCGTCCCGGGCCACCGCGACCGAGCCCAGCCGGACCGCGCCCTTGCCCAGCGGCCCCGGCACCGCGTCCGGCGGCGCCACGTCCTTGCCGCCGGGGTCGAGCGCCATCATCCGGCCGTCGTCGTCGACGAAGTACGGCGTCGCGTCCTGCCCGGTGTCCCGGACCGCCTCGAAGTCGGCCGCCTGCCCCTTCCCGAGCCGGCACACGTCGTCACCGGTGACGTCCTGGAGCTCCACCTGGTCGACCCGCACGGACGGCAGGTCGCCGAGCGTGACGAGCAGCTGCGCCGCCAGCCGCCGGCACACCTCGCCGCCGAACCGGTCGGCCTTCACGTTGAGCGGCACCTTCAGCGTGGACTGGTCGTCCGTCGCCAGCGACGTGACGCCCTTGCGCAGCTCCGTACCGGACGGGAACGGCGAGTCGACGGCCGGCCGCAGCCAGTGCGTCGGCCCCTCCAGGAGCGCCTTCACGGTCTGCGTCACCGGGTCCATCCGGGTGACCGGGTCCTGCCGCTGCCGGATGTAGACGGGGTCCGCGACCAGCCAGTCCTCGCCGGACGCGAAGTAGTACTTGTTCACCGACCGGTAGTTCCGCAGGAAGTCGGCCTCGCCGAGGACCAGACCGGACGGCAGGCTGTCGATCCGCCACTCCTTGTCCTTGCCGTTGGCGGCGGTCTCCTCCACGACGTGGATGGCCTGCGCGTACTCCACCGGGCTGTTCGCCCGGTACGCGTGCCGGGCGTCGACGGTCGCGATCATCCGGCCGGAGATCGGATAGGCGCGGCCCTGGGTCTCGGGGTCCGCGTTGCGGTCGGCGGGCTCGCGGTCGGGCGCGGTGGAGAGCACGGTGATGCTCTGCTCCGGCTTCCAGCTCTTCGCGGCCCGCTGGGTCAGGTACTTGCGGGCGGTCGAGAAGCCGGGGTCGTCACTGGTCATCGCCTCCAGGAAGCCGTCGACGATCTCGTCCGGGTTCGCGTTGTCCCGGGGCGCGACCGCGTAGACCCGCACCTGCGAGTCCCCCGGGTTCGCCCCCCGCACCGGCTGGACCTCACCGCTGTCGGGCATGGTCGCGCAGCCCGTCGCCAGGAGCCCGCCGCAGACGGCGAGCACCAGCGTCCGTCCGTTCCGTCCCCGCCCCGCCCG
This sequence comes from Streptomyces sp. NPDC058955, assembly GCF_042741435.1. Taxonomy (NCBI): domain Bacteria; kingdom Bacillati; phylum Actinomycetota; class Actinomycetes; order Kitasatosporales; family Streptomycetaceae; genus Streptomyces; species Streptomyces sp. NPDC058955. The sequence goes on from NZ_JBHYKM010000152.1 coordinate 10,306, forward strand.
CCGTCGCGCGTCAGCGCTCACCTGTGCCGTCCTCCCGCTCCGCGTTCCCCGCCGTCCCCGTGCCGTGGCCGTGCTCCGTGTCCGCCGCCGTCCGGGCGACCACCCGGGCGCCGTTGCCGGGCAGCGCCGCCGGGTCGACGGCCGTCGGCGGCGCCGGGATCCGCGGCGGCACGGGCAGCGGGGGCCGCTCCCCGGCCGGCTGGGCCGGCACCGAAGCGGTCCGGTTCTCCTGCCGCTCCGCGGCGGCCTGCTCCCGGTTGCGCCGCGAGTCCTCGGGCTCCAGCGGTATCGGCGAACCCCGCAGCGGCTCGTCGGCCGTGCGCGGCAGCGTCAGCCGGAACTGCGAGCCGCCGCCCGGCTCGCCCCACGCCTGGAGCCAGCCGCCGTGCAGCCGCGCGTCCTCGACGGCGATCGACAGGCCGAGGCCCGTACCGCCGGTGGTACGCGCGCGTGCCGGGTCGGCCCGCCAGAACCGGTTGAACACCCGGGTGGCCTCGCCCGGCTTCAGACCGACGCCGTAGTCGCGTACGGCGACGGCGACGGCCCCGCCGGCCGCGGCCAGCTTCACCACGACGTCCCGGCCCTCGCCGTGCTCCACGGCGTTGACGACCAGGTTCCGCAGCACCCGCTCGACCCGGCGGGCGTCCGCCTCGGCCACCACGGGCTGCTCGTCGCCGACGACGACGATCCGGGTGCCCTTCCGCTCGGCCAGCGGCTCGGCGCCGCCGATGACCCGGCGCACCACCTGCCGCAGGTCGATCGGCTCGGCCTCCAGGGCGGCGGCGCCCGCGTCGAAGCGGCTGATCTCCAGCAGGTCTGAGAGGAGCGACTCGAAGCGGTCGAGCTGGTCGCCGAGGAGTTCCGCGGAGCGCGCGGTGACGGGGTCGAAGTCGACCCGGGCCTCGTGGATGACGTCGGCCGCCATCCGGACGGTCGTCAGCGGCGTCCGCAGCTCGTGCGAGACGTCGGAGACGAACCGCCGCTGCATCCGCGACAGCTCCTCCAGCTGCTGGATCTTGAGCTGGAGGTTGGACGCCATCTTGTTGAACGCCTCGCCGAGGCGCGCGATGTCGTCCTCGCCGGTGACCTTCATCCGCTCCTGGAGCCGCCCGGCGGAGAGCCGCTCGGCGATCCCGGCCGCCATCCGCACCGGCGTGACGACCTGCCGCACCACGAACCAGGCGATCGCCCCGAGCAGCACCACCACGAACAGTCCGGCGGTCGCCAGGGTCGTCTTGACCAGGGCGAGGGAGTCCTCCTCCTGCGTGAGCGGGAAGAGGTAGTACAGCTCGTACTGCTTGCCCTCGGCGTCGTTCAGCCGCTTGCCGATCACCAGCCCCGGCTCGGACGGCTTGTCGCTGGTGTAGTGGATCCGCCCGAACTTCTGGAACGGCGTGTTGCCCTGCGCCACCGAGTGCCGCAGGCCGGCGGGGACGGACCGCGTCGGGTCGACCTCGCCGGAGGCACGGGCGCCGCGGCTCGGGGGGGGGGGTGGGGAGGCAGGGCACAGCCACCCACATGGTAGGCGCTTGGCGGGCCCGCACGGCGAGGCGCCGAGACGCGGGCGCCCGCGGCGCGCGCCCGGCCCGCGCGCCCCCCGCCGCGGCGGCGGCCCGCGCCGCCCCCGGGCGCGCGGGGATGCCGCGCCCCCCCCCCCCCCCCCCCACCACGTTGAACGCGTTCTGGCCGCCACTGGCGAGCTGCTCCACGAGCGTGGAGCGCCAGTTCACCGAGGAACCGGCCCGTACGCCGTCCTGCCCGGGCACGGACGGCGTGGTCGCCGCCCGGTCCTGCGCGGCGGAGAACCCGCCGGCGGCCTGGATCTGGGCGGCCTTCTCCTTGGTGTCGAGCAGACCGTTGCGGACCTGGCCGATGACGACCAGGCCCAGCAGCAGCACCACGCCGAGGGACATCAGGAGGGTGCCCGCGACGACCCGCAGCTGGATGTTCCGCCGCCACAGCCGTACGGCCGGAAGCAGCGGCCGGCGCACCAGCCGGGCGACGATCCGGAAGACCCTGCCTCCCGGCGTCCCGTCCTGGAGGAGCCGTTCCCCACGCGTCAGGCGGCCGGAACGCGAGCCCCCCCGCCCCGGTCCGGCAGCCCGCCCCGTACGACCCCCGGGGTCCCGGGACTCCGGAGCAGCACTGCCCTTGCTCATGTCAGCTCGGTCCCGCCTTGTAGCCGACACCGCGGACGGTCACCACGATCTCGGGGCGCTCCGGGTCCTTCTCGACCTTCGAGCGCAGCCGCTGGACGTGCACGTTCACCAGCCGGGTGTCGGCCGCGTGCCGGTAGCCCCACACCTGCTCCAGGAGCACCTCGCGGGTGAACACCTGCCAGGGCTTGCGCGCCAGCGCCACGAGGAGGTCGAACTCCAGCGGCGTCAGCGCGATCGACTGCCCGTCCCGCTTCACGGAGTGCCCGGCCACGTCGATGACGAGGTCGCCGATGGTGAGCTGCTCCGGCGCGGGCTCCTCGGAGCGCCGCAGCCGCGCCCGGATGCGGGCGACGAGCTCCTTCGGCTTGAACGGCTTGACGATGTAGTCGTCGGCGCCGGACTCCAGGCCCACGACGACGTCGACGGTGTCGCTCTTGGCCGTCAGCATCACGATGGGTACGCCGGACTCGGCCCTGATGAGCCGGCACACCTCGATGCCGTCCCGTCCGGGCAGCATGAGGTCCAGCAGCACCAGGTCCGGCTTGGCCTCCCGGAATGCGGCGAGAGCCTTGTCGCCGTCCGCGACGAACGACGGCTCGAACCCTTCACCCTTGAGCACGATCCCGAGCATCTCGGCCAGTGCGGTGTCGTCGTCGACGACGAGAACGCGTCCCTTCATATCGACATCATCCCATTTCCGTATCAGTCTCAAGGCGGCTGGTGAGATACCTCACTGACCTGCGACGACGCCTCGGAGGAGCCCCCTGACTCCGTGTGTCCGCGCGCCCCGCCGCCAGTAACGACTGTCACCCCCGTGCCCCCGCGGTCGCCCAGAACCGTACCCCGCGCGGGGCCGAACGCCCACGTTCCGGAACAACCTTCGTCCTCCCGTACGAGAAGCGGTTCCGGCCCGGTCCACGCCGGGGCCCCTCATGACACGATGGCAGCCGGCCCCGCCGCCCGCTCGTGGACGGCCGCCGTGACCGAGCCGGTTCGCCGACCGGCACCGCGACCCAATCCGCCGAGGTGGACGACCGTGAACGACTCTCCGGGCTGGAACCCGCCCGGATCCGCCCCTTCCGACGGCCAGGACGGCCCCGCGATCCCCGGGCAGTCCGCGCCGTCGGAGCCGACCGGATCCGCTCCCCAGTGGTCGAAGGAGCAGCCGCCCGCCGGCCAGTGGACCACGCCGACCCCGGGCCGCCCCCGGCCGCCGGCTCCCGGCCGCGCCTGGGGTACGCCGCCACAGCGCGGCCACGGCGCCCCTCCGGCCCCGAAGCCGGGCGTGATCCCGCTCCGCCCGCTGGGCGTGGGCGAGATCCTCGAGGCCTCGGTGGCGATCCTCCGCCGCTACTGGCGGACGGTGCTGGCCGTCACGGTCCCCGTGGCCGTGGTCACCCAGACGGCCCTCGTCTTCGTCCAGCGCTACCTGGCGGCCGAGCCGCCGACCCTGCACGCGGACGCGACCCCGGCGGAGCAGCTGGAGGCGCTCTCCGCGTACCTGCGGGCCTCCTTCACCGAGCTGGCCCCGACGATGCTGGTCTCCGTGGGCGCCTCGGTCTTCGTCAGCGCCCTGCTGACCGTCGTCGTCAGCCGGGCGATCCTGGGCCGCCCGGTGACGCTCTCCGAGGCGTGGCGCGAGGCGAGTCCCCGGCTCCCCCAGCTCCTGCTCCTCTCCCTGGCCCTGCCGCTGGGCGCGGGCCTCCTCGCCTTCGTGGCGATGCTCCCTGGCCTGCTGCTCGGCGGCGCCGGCGGCGCGACGCTCGCCTTCTTCGGCGGCACGGCCGCCTTCGCCGCCGTCATCTGGCTGCTGATCCGCTTCAGCCTGGCCTCGCCGGCCCTGATGCTGGAGCGTCAAGGCATCGTCCCGGCCCTGAAGCGCTCGGCGAAGCTGGTCAACGGCGTCTGGTGGCGGGTCTTCGGCATCACGCTGCTGACCCAGCTCCTCATCATGATCTTCACGATGCTCCTGACGATCCCGTTCACCGCGGTCGCCTTCGCTCTCGACGGCACCCCGGCGGGCTCCGACCTCAGCTGGACGTACCTCGTCGTCATGGCCGTCGGCGGCATCGCCAGCAGCGCCCTCACGTACCCCGTCGCGGCCGCCGTCACGGTCCTCCTCTACGTGGACCAGCGCATCCGCCGCGAGGCCCTGGACCTGGAGCTCACCAAGGCCGCCCAGTCCCGCTGACAGCACCCCCTGAGACAGCTCCCGCCCTCCACGAGGAGGCCGGGAGCTGTCTTCTTTTCCCCTCCCCCCTCAGGGCTACGGGTACGGCTTCTCGCCCTTCGCCAGCATCGCCACGTACTTCTCGATCCGCCGCGCCCGGGTCTCGGCCTTCTTGGCGTCCTGGACGCGGTACAGGATCGCGTAGCGGTTCTGTCCGTCCAGCGTCTCGAAGAACTCCGCCGCGCCGGCGGCTGCCAGGGCCGCCGCGAGGTCGTCCGGCACCGTGGCGGTCTTCGCGCTGTCGTACGCCGCGTCCCAGCGGCCGTCCGCCTTGGCGCGGTCGACCTCGGCCTGCCCCGGCGGACGCATCCGGCCCTGCTCGATCAGAGCGACGGCCTTGTCCCGGTTGATCTTGGACCACTTGCTGCGTGCCGTGCGCGGGGTGAACCGCTGGAGCCACCACTGGTCGTCGAACGTGCCCTTCTGCCCGTCGATCCAGCCGTAGCAGAGCGCCACGTCGAGCGCCTGGGCATAGTCCAGTGCGACGATCCCGGGGCCCTTCTTGCGGACCTTGAGCCAGATCCCGGGCGCGACGGCATGGTTCTCACCGAGCCACGCCTCGAACGCCTCGGCGGATTCGAACGCGACGATCTCCAAGTCCTGAGTCACCCCAGCAGCGAACCACACCCGGCCGGCCACGGCCCCCGGAACGCAGAAAAGCCCCGCACCAGAAGGTGCGGGGCTTTCCCACAATGATTGTTCGGCGGCGTCCTACTCTCCCACAGGGTCCCCCCTGCAGT
>NZ_JBHYKM010000153.1:0-4595 GCF_042741435.1 Streptomyces sp. NPDC058955
GGACACTCTCCGGGCGCCGCCCCCGTCGTCGTACCGGAAACAGCCCCCCGCGGCCCCTCAGCGGCGTACCGTCGGTGCCATGAGCATCCGCGCCGTCCTCTGGGACGTGGACGACACGATCTTCGACTACGCGGGAGCCGACCGCGCCGGGATGCGCGCCCACCTCGCCGCCGAGGGCCTGGACGGCCTGCACGGCACCGTCGAGGACGCCCTGCGCCGCTGGAAGGAGCTCACCGAGCTGTACTGGCGGCTCTACGAGAACGGCATCGACGGCACCGGCGCGAGCTGGCAGGACCAGCGGCGCCACCGCGTCCGCGCCTTCCTGGACCGCCCCGCCCTGACCGACCCCGAGGCCGACGCCTGGTTCGGCCGGTACGTGGCCCACTACGAGGCCGCCTGGGAGCTCTTCCCCGACGCCCTGCCCGTCCTCGACCTGCTCGCCCCCGACTACCGGCAGGCCGTGCTGTCGAACTCCAGCATCCACGCCCAGGAACCCAAGCTGCGCGCCCTCGGCGTCCGCGACCGCTTCGAGGCCGTCCTCTGCGCCGCCGAGCTGGGCAGCGCCAAGCCGGCCGCCGAGGCGTTCCACGCCGCCTGCGCCGCCCTCGGTCTCGAACCGCACGAGGTGGCGTACGTGGGGGACCGCCCCGACATCGACGCGCTCGGCGCCCAGGAGGCGGGGCTCCACGGCATCTGGCTGGATCGCGCCGGCACCGGTGAACGGCCCGGCCTGCGCCGCATCACCGACCTCCATCAGCTCCCCCCGCTGCTCCGCGGGGATACCCGTTTTGGAGCACCGACAACCTTCGGGTAATGTTCTTCCTGCGCCGAGGGGAGCAAGCCGAAAGGCAAGAGCCCGGAAAGCGCAAGCCGAGCAAGATCCCCCTCACGGGGAAGTTGCCCCGGTGGCCTATGGTGTAATTGGCAGCACGACTGATTCTGGTTCAGTTAGTCTTGGTTCGAGTCCAGGTAGGCCAGCTCGCAGAGCTCATCTGCAAACCAGTGGATTGGCATCCACAAGCCCCCGTTGTGTAGCGGCCTAGCACGCCGCCCTCTCAAGGCGGTAGCGCCGGTTCGAATCCGGTCGGGGGTACAGATCCTTCCCGCGGGATCACTTGGGTAGCGCCCAGGTGGACCCGATGCAGGATCGCTAGGGCCCCCGTTGTGTAGCGGCCTAGCACGCCGCCCTCTCAAGGCGGTAGCGCCGGTTCGAATCCGGTCGGGGGTACGACGCTGGTCTAACCACGTATTGGTCTATGGTGTAATTGGCAGCACGACTGATTCTGGTTCAGTTAGTCTAGGTTCGAGTCCTGGTAGACCAGCTCGGGTCTGCGGCGGTTGATCTCAACAGCCCGCATGATCCAAAGCCCCCGTTGTGTAGCGGCCTAGCACGCCGCCCTCTCAAGGCGGTAGCGCCGGTTCGAATCCGGTCGGGGGTACGCGACAGAGAAGCCCTTCCCTTCGGGGGAGGGCTTCTTCGCTGTTCCCGGCGCGGCGCACACACAACTCCGGCCCACCGCTGCGGCGTTGGAGCGGTGGGCCGGGGACGTACAGGTGAACAGAGAAGAGGATCAGCCGTTGCGGCGGAGGGCCTCGGAGAGACGGGCGGCGGCGTCGATGACCGCCTGGGCGTGCATGCGGCCGGGGTGGCGCGTCAGGCGCTCGATCGGACCCGAGACCGACACGGCGGCCACCACGCGGTTCGACGGGCCCCTGACGGGCGCGGAGACGGACGCGACGCCCGGCTCCCGCTCACCGATCGACTGGGCCCAGCCGCGGCGCCGTACGCCCGACAGGGCCGTCGCCGTGAAGCGGGCGCCCTGGAGGCCGCGGTGCAGCCGCTCGGGCTCCTCCCAGGCCATCAGGATCTGCGCCGACGAGCCGGCCTTCATCGTGAGCGTCGAGCCCACCGGGACCGTGTCCCGCAGGCCGGAGAGCCGCTCGGCCGCCGCCACGCAGATCCGCATGTCGCCCTGGCGCCGGTAGAGCTGCGCGCTCTCCCCGGTGACGTCGCGCAGATGCGTCAGCACCGGCCCGGCCGTCGCCAGGAGGCGGTCCTCACCCGCCGCCGCGGCCAGCTCGGCCAGCCGCGGACCCAGGATGAAACGGCCCTGCATGTCGCGGGCCACCATCCGGTGGTGTTCCAATGCCACGGCCAGACGGTGGGCCGTGGGTCGTGCGAGTCCCGTCGCCGCGACCAGTCCTGCGAGGGTGGCCGGACCGGACTCCAGGGCGCTCAGGACAAGGGCTGCCTTGTCGAGAACGCCTACGCCGCTAGAGTTGTCCATGCAACGATATTCGCGTCTCACTCTGTGAAACGCAAGTTCAATTTCCCGAGGAACTTGTCACTCTGGTGAGGCGGCCGCACAACGGCCCGCACAACGGTCTCTAGTGGTGCCGGCGCAGCCGCCGGCCGGAGGGAAAGCGATGGGTAGGACACTCGCGGAGAAGGTCTGGGACGACCACGTCGTCCGGCGCGCCGAGGGCGAGCCCGATCTCCTCTTCATCGATCTTCACCTGCTGCACGAGGTGACCAGCCCGCAGGCGTTCGACGGCCTCCGGCAGAACGGCCGGCAGGTGCGGCGCCTCGACCTCACCCTCGCCACCGAGGACCACAACACCCCCACCCTCGACATCGACAAGCCGATCGCCGACCCGGTCTCCCGCGCCCAGCTGGAGACCCTGCGCAAGAACTGCGCCGAGTTCGGGGTCCGGCTCCACCCGCTCGGCGACGTCGAGCAGGGCGTCGTCCACGTGGTGGGACCGCAGCTGGGCCTGACCCAGCCCGGCATGACCGTGGTCTGCGGCGACTCCCACACCTCCACCCACGGCGCCTTCGGCGGCCTGGCGTTCGGCATCGGCACCAGCCAGGTCGAGCACGTCCTGGCCACCCAGACGCTGCCCATGGCCCGCCCCAAGACCATGGCCATCACGGTGAACGGCGAGCTGCCCGCCGACGTCACCGCCAAGGACCTGATCCTCGCCGTCATCGCGAAGATCGGCACCGGCGGCGGCCAGGGCTACGTCCTGGAGTACCGGGGCTCCGCCATCGAGAAACTCTCGATGGAGGGCCGCATGACCATCTGCAACATGTCCATCGAGGCCGGCGCCCGCGCGGGCATGATCGCCCCCGACGAGACCACCTTCGCCTACCTCAAGGGCCGTCCGCACGCCCCCGAGGGCGAGGACTGGGACGCCGCCGTCGCCTACTGGAAGACCCTGAAGACCGACGAGGACGCCGTCTTCGACGCCGAGGTCGTCATCGAGGCCGCCGAGCTGGCCCCGTTCGTCACCTGGGGCACCAACCCCGGCCAGGGCGCCCCGCTTTCGGCGAACGTCCCCGACCCGGCTTCGTACGAAGACCCCTCGGAGCGCCTCGCCGCCGAAAAGGCCCTGGAGTACATGGGGTTGACCGCCGGCCAGCCGCTGCGCGACATCAAGGTCGACACCGTCTTCGTAGGCTCCTGCACCAACGGCCGCATCGAGGACCTGCGCAACGCCGCCGCCCTGCTGGACGGCCGCAAGGTCGCCGAGGGCGTCCGCATGCTGGTCGTCCCCGGCTCCGTCCGGGTCGCCCTGCAGGCCGTCGAGGAGGGCCTGGACAAGGTCTTCAAGCAGGCCGGCGCCGAATGGCGGCACGCGGGCTGCTCCATGTGCCTGGGCATGAACCCCGACCAGCTGGCCCCCGGTGAGCGCTCCGCGTCCACCTCCAACCGCAACTTCGAGGGCCGGCAGGGCAAGGGCGGCCGCACCCACCTGGTCTCCCCCCAGGTCGCCGCCGCCACCGCCGTGCTGGGCCATCTGGCCTCCCCGGCCGACCTGTCCGACGCCGTCACCACCGCGGGGGTCTGAGGAACCATGGAAGCTTTCACCACGCACACCGGCCGGGCCGTCCCGCTGCGCCGCAGCAACGTCGACACCGACCAGATCATCCCGGCGCACTGGCTGAAGAAGGTCACCCGCGACGGCTTCGAGGACGGCCTCTTCGAGGCATGGCGCAAGGACTCCGAGTTCGTCCTCAACCGCCCCGAGCGGCAGGGCGCCACGGTCCTGGTCGCCGGCCCCGACTTCGGCACCGGCTCCTCCCGCGAGCACGCCGTCTGGGCGCTCCAGAACTACGGCTTCAAGGCCGTCATCTCGGCCCGCTTCGCCGACATCTTCCGCGGCAACTCGCTGAAGAACGGTCTGCTGACCGTCGTCCTGCCGCAGGAGACGGTCGACGCCCTCTGGGAGCTGACCGAGGCCGACCCGACCGCCGAGGTCACCGTCGACCTGGAGGCCCGCAAGGTCCTGGCGGACGGGATCGACGCCGACTTCGAGCTCGACGAGAACGCCCGCTGGCGGCTCCTGAACGGCCTCGACGACATCAGCCTCACCCTTCAGAACGAAGCCGACATCGCGGCCTACGAGGCGGCCAGGCCGTCCTTCAAGCCCCGTACAATTACGGCCTGAGCAGCGCTTTTCCAAGACTGCGCCCCCCCCCCCCCGGGGGGGGGGGGCGGGGCGGTGTTTTTGACCGGGGGGGGGGCCACCCGCCCCGAATTGGACAAAAGTGGGAGTGTATAGAGCGCCCCACCCAGAGAGAGACTGCGGCT
>NZ_JBHYKM010000153.1:4605-15026 GCF_042741435.1 Streptomyces sp. NPDC058955
GTCTCGGGGGCTCGGATTTGTGTATAAGCGCCAGTTCACCCCCCGTACAATTCCGGCCTGAGCAGCGATTTTCCAACACTGCGCCCCCCACCCTCGGGTGGGGGGCGCAGTCGCTTGTTGAGACCCTGTCGGGCGACAACTCGCCCTAGATGGCACAATCGGTGCATGGAACGCGACAGCCAACTCGAGCTCTACGAGGCAGTCGCCGCCCGATTGAAGGAAGCGCACACCCGAGTGCGCGCACTGCAAGTCCCGGAGGGCGTAAGGATGGCGCTGTCCCGGAAGCTGTTGGTCGTCACGGCCGCGGCGAAGCACGATCTCGCGGACGCGGCAACGCGTCTGGACCGGTTGATGAAGGACCTCGACGAGGGCCGATTCCCTGAAGACGACTGACACCAGGAACTCCGCAACGGCACTTCCGCGTTGCGGCACTAGGGTGATTAGACCGTTTCGTGTTTGATTTGCGGTATATACATGCCTAACGTGCGAAAAAGCTTGAACAGTTTCGTTCCGGCAAAGTCTCCGAAGGGGAAGACGTGAACAAGGCGCAGCTCGTAGAAGCGATTGCCGACAAGTTGGGCGGTCGCCAGCAGGCCGCCGAAGCCGTCGACCACGTGCTCGACGCCATCGTGCGCGCCGTGGTGTCCGGCGACCGGGTCTCGGTCACCGGCTTCGGCTCGTTCGAGAAGGTCGACCGTCCGGCCCGCTACGCCCGCAACCCGCAGACGGGCGAGCGCGTGCGGGTCAAGAAGACCTCGGTTCCGCGTTTCCGCGCCGGCCAGGGCTTCAAGGACCTGGTCAGCGGCTCGAAGAAGCTCCCCAAGGGCGGCGAGGTCTCCGTCAAGAAGGCCCCCAAGGGCAGCCTGACCGGTGGCGCCTCCGCCACGGTGAAGAAGGCCGCCGCCAAGAAGGCCACCACGGCCAAGAAGGCCGCCGCCAAGAAGGCCACGCCGGCCAAGAAGACCACGGCCGCCGTCGCCAAGAAGGCGACCCCGGCGAAGAAGACCACCACCGCGGCCGCGAAGAAGACCACCGCGGCGGCCAAGAAGACGACGGCGGCCGCCAAGAAGACCACCGCCGCCGCCAAGAAGGCCACGCCGGCCAAGAAGACCACGGCCGCCGCCAAGAAGACGGCCCCGGCCAAGAAGGTCACGGCGAAGAAGGCCCCCGCCAAGAAGACCACGGCGCGCAAGACCGCCACGGCCAAGAAGACCGCCGCCAAGAAGTAGGACGGTCCTCGCACGTCCGCCGGGCCGGGCTCCCCGCACGGGAGCCCGGCCCGCGGCGCGTTCCGGAGCCGTACGGCCGCACGGGCGGGGGAGCGGCTCAGAAGGTCTGCAGCGTCACCAGGGTGATCCGCAGGCCCGCGCCCGAGGTGCCCGGCTCCGCCTCGATCCGCACCCGCTGGCCCGGCCGCAGCAGCCGCAGCCCGCCCGCGTCGAAGGCGGCCGTCCCGAACTCCACCGGGGTGCCGTCGTCGAGCAGCACACTGCCGCTGCGGGTCTCGGGGTCGTACGTGTACGCGGTGGCCTGCATGGACCGCAGCCTATCCGGCCGTCGCGGGCCGCCGGGCCGCCGTCCGCGGGCCGAGCCCCAGCGACCCCGCCGCCGCCAGGTCCTCGCCGGTGTCCACGTCCCGGCGCACGGAATCCACCCCGGCCAGCCGGATTTCCACCGCGCCCGACGACAAATGCCGAAGCCGCGACGGACCCCCGAATGCCGGTTCCAATTCCACCCCCGGGGCCGCCGAGAGGAATGTCGTACCTATTTCGGCGGCATCCGCGAGAAATGCCCTGGGGAATTGCCGGGCCGCCGCCAGGACCCGCGCCAGCTCAGCCGGGCGCAGCGCCGGCAGATCCGCGTTCAGCGCCGCCACGCGCGCGTGCGGACGCCGCTCCCGCACCGCCCGGGCCCCGTGCGCCAGCGCCGCGTTGAGCCCCGCCGCCGGCACGTCCGGCACTATCCGGGCCCCCAGCGCCGCCAGCGCCCGGCCCGCCGCGGGGTCGTCCGTGACCACCACCACGTCCCGCACCTCCGGGCAGTCCAGCGCCGCCGCGACCGTGTCCTCGGCGAAGGCCAGCGCCAGCCGGGGCCGCAGCCGGTCCCCGGCCGCCGGGGCGAGCCGGCTCTTCGCCAGGGCCAGGGGCTTCAGGGGTACGACCAGGGACCAGCCGTCGTCCGCATCCGTGTTCATCGCCGCCCATTCTGTCCCGCCCCGGCGGTACGGCCCGGTCCCCGGGGCGTACGGTGTCACTCGACACAGCAGGAGCATGGGGCGACACTTGACCCCCTGCCAGCGAGACCCAGCAAGACCCGGAGAAAGGTGCCCCGAGTGCCCCGCCGCAGAATCGGCTTCTGGTACCGCCTGGCGGCGGTCATCGCCAAACCCCCGCTCTTGGTGCTGTTCAAGAGGGACTGGCGCGGCACGGAGCACATCCCGGCCGAGGGCGGCTTCATCACCGCGGTGAACCACAACTCGTACCTGGACCCGCTGTCCTACGCGCACTACCAGTACAACACCGGCCGCGTGCCCCGTTTCCTGGCCAAGGCCGGCCTCTTCAAGGCCGGATTCGTCGGCACCATGCTGCGCAACACCGGCCAGATCCCCGTCTACCGCGAGACCGCGAACGCCCTGGACGCCTTCCGCGCCGCCGTGGACGCCATCGAGCGGGGCGAGTGCGTCGCCTTCTACCCCGAGGGCACCCTGACCCGCGACCCCGACATGTGGCCGATGCCCGGCAAGACCGGCGCCGCCCGCGTCGCGCTGCTCACCAAGGCGCCCGTCATCCCGGTGGCCCAGTGGGGCGCCAACCTCGCGATGCCGCCGTACGCAAAGAAGGACAAGTTCAGCTTCTTCCCGCGCAAGACGCTGATCGTGCAGGCCGGCCCGCCCGTCGACCTCTCCCGCTTCGACGGCCTGGAGCCCACCCCCGAGGTGCTGCGCGAGGCCACCGAGACGATCATGGCCGCGATCACCGCCCTCCTGGAGGAGGTCCGCGGCGAGCAGGCCCCCGCCGAGCCGTACGACCCGCGCCGCGCCCGCCGGGAGCAGCGCCGCAAGGCCGCCGAGGGAGGCGCCGTATGACCAAGGCCGCCGTCTTCGGCAACGGGTCCTGGGGCACCGCCTTCGCCATGGTGATGGCCGACGCCGGCTGCGAGGTGAGCCTCTGGGGCCGCCGCGCCGCGCTCGCCGAGACCATCAACACCACCCGTACCAACCCGGACTACCTGCCCGGCGTCGAGCTCCCCCGGGGTATCACGGCCACCGCCGACGCGGCCGAGGCCGCCGCGGGGGCCGACTTCGCCGTCCTCGCCGTCCCCTCCCAGACGCTGCGCGAGAACCTCGCCGCCTGGGCGCCGGAACTGGGCCCGGACACCGTGTTCGTCTCCCTGATGAAGGGCATCGAACTCGGCACCGCCAAGCGCATGAGCGAGGTCATCACCGAGGTCGCCGGCGTCCCCGCCGCGCGCGTGGCCGTCCTCACCGGCCCCAACCTGGCCCGGGAGATCGCCGCCCGGCAGCCCGCCGCCGCCGTCGCCGCCTGCGTCGACGAGTCGGTCGCCCAGCGGCTCCAGGCCGCCTGCATGACCCCGTACTTCCGCCCGTACACCAACACCGACGTCGTCGGCTGCGAGCTGGGCGGCGCGGTGAAGAACGTCATCGGCCTCGCCGTCGGCATCGCCAACGGCATGGGCCTCGGCGACAACTCGAAGGCCACGCTCATCACCCGGGGCCTCGCCGAGACCACCCGCCTCGGCCTCGCCATGGGCGCCGACCCGCTCACCTTCGCGGGCCTCGCGGGCCTCGGCGACCTCGTCGCCACCTGCTCCTCGCCGCTCTCCCGGAACAACACCTTCGGCACCAACCTGGGCCGCGGGATGACCCTCCAGGAGGCCGTCGAGGCCACCAAGCAGACCGCCGAGGGCGTCAAGTCCTGCGAGTCGGTGCTCGATCTGGCCCGTCGGCACGGCGTCGACATGCCCATCACCGAGACCGTCGTCTCGATCGTCCACGACGGCAAGCCGCCGACGGTCGCGCTCAAGGAACTGATGTCGCGCAGCGCCAAGCCCGAGCGGCGCTGACCGCGCGCCGCTGAGCCGTCCGCGCGAGGCCGCGAGCGGGGCGCTCAGGAGTTCGGAGACCGCAAGGTACGCTCATCGCGATATGAGCGAGAACACCCAGAGCACCCGCAAGCCCCGCGTGGCCGTCGTCTTCGGCGGACGCAGCTCCGAGCACGCCATCTCCGTCGTCACCGCCGGCGCCGTCCTCAAGGCGATCGACCGGACCAAGTACGACGTGCTGCCGATCGGCATCACCCGGGAGGGGCGCTGGGCCCTGACCGCCGACGCCCCCGAGCGGATGGCGATCGCCGAGCGCGCCCTGCCGGACGTCGCCCAGCTCGCCGAGTCGGAGACCGGCGGCGTGGTCCTCCCGGTCGACCCGGCCAGCCGCGAGGTCGTCCTGCACGAGCCCGGCTCGCTGCCGCAGGCCCTCGGCGAGGTCGACGTCGTCTTCCCGATGCTCCACGGCCCGTACGGCGAGGACGGCACCCTCCAGGGCCTCCTGGAGCTCTCCGGCATCCCGTACGTCGGCGCGGGCGTCCTCGCCTCCGCCGTCGGCCAGGACAAGGAGTACATGAAGCGGGTCTTCGTCTCGTACGGCCTGCCGGTCGGCCCGTACGAGGTCATCCGGCCGCGCGAGTGGGACCGCAACCCGGCCGAGGCCCGCAAGAAGATCGTCGAGTTCGCCGCCGACCACGGCTGGCCGCTCTTCGTGAAGCCGGCCCGCGGCGGCTCCTCCGTCGGCATCACCAAGGTCGACGACCTCTCCGGCCTCGACGAGGCCGTCGAGGAGGCCCGCCGCTACGACCCGAAGATCATCGTGGAGGCGCTGGTGCGCGGCCGCGAGATCGAGTGCGGCGTCCTGGAGTTCGAGGACGGCCCGCGCGCCAGCGTGCCCGCCGAGATCCCGCCGGTCACCGACCACGACTTCTACGACTTCGAGGCCAAGTACATCGACTCGGCCTCCGGTCTGGTGCCCGCGCCCATCGGCGACGAGGCCACCGCCGAGGTCCAGCGGCTCGCCGTCGCCGCCTACGAGGCCGTCTCCTGCGAGGGCCTGGTGCGCGCCGACTTCTTCCTCACCGAGGACGGCGACTTCGTCATCAACGAGATCAACACCATGCCCGGCTTCACCCCGATCTCCATGTACCCGCGCATGTGGCAGGAGAGCGGCGTGAGCTACCCCGAGCTGGTCGACCGGCTGATCCAGGCCGCGCTGACCCGCTCCACGGGCCTGCGCTAGCACGGACGTCCGCGCTGCCACGGACGTCCGCGCCTGCACGGACGGGCCCGGTCGGGGGACCGGGCCCTAACGGCATTCGGGTTCGAGGGCGCAGGGCACCGTGCGGTCCACCGGGGCGGCGAGGTCCGCGAGCGGCCCGACGTCGTGCGCGTACCGCTCGCCCAGGGTCACCTCGACGTAGGTCGCGCGGTACACCGAGGTGAAGCGGGGGCCGCCGGCCTCCGGCTGCTCCAGCATCCAGCGGACGCCGTCGGCGGAGACGGCCTCCGCCTGCGGATCGCTCATCTTTTCGGGCCGGGGGACCCCGCAGCGCAGTACGATCGCTCCGTCGCCCCACCCCGCGGTCAGCTCGGAGTCGGGGGACGGATCGCTCCGCTCCTGCCCCGCCACGGTGTCCGGGAGTTCCCGCGCCAGCGCACGGCAGAGCGCCGCCTCCGCCGCGGGCGGCGTCGGCACCGGCACCGACGCCTGGGCGTCGGCGGAGCAGCCGGTGACGGCCAGCAGCAGGACGGCGGCTGAGGCGGGCAGGCCGAAAGGCCGGTGGGAAGACGTCACCGGCCAAGGGTAGACGGGGGCTACAGATGGACGACCGGGCAGGTCAGGGTGCGCGTGATGCCGTCCACTTGCTGGACCTTCGCGACCACCATGCGGCCGAGCTCGTCGACCGTGTCGGCCTGGGCCCGCACGATCACGTCGTACGGTCCGGTCACGTCCTCGGCCTGGATCACCCCCGGGATCTTGGCGATGGTGTCGGCGACGGTCGACGCCTTGCCCACCTCGGTCTGAATCAGAATGTACGCCTGTACCACGGAACCTCCAGGGCGGCCACGAGGATCTTGTGGGAGAAAGAGACGCCACGGTACCGCGTCGTCGGAAGCCGCGGGGAGACCCGCGCCTTCCGGGGCATCCGGGGTGTGGCGTACACAGGACAGAAGTTGACGGTCAACTTGACGGTACCCAGCACGGTGACGGCCCGCGACCCGCGGGGCGAGCGGACGCTCCGCCGACCGCCGGCCGGCACGACGACACGAGGTGAGACGCGGTGAAGGGCACAGTCGGAGAACTGGGCGAGTTCGGGCTCATCAGGGAGCTCACGTCCCGGCTCACCTCCACCCCGGCGGTACGGATCGGGCCCGGCGACGACGCCGCCGTGGTCTCCGCCCCGGACCGGCGCGTGGTGGCCAGCACGGACATCCTGCTCGAAGGACGGCACTTCCGCCGCGACTGGTCGACGGCGTACGACGTCGGCCGCAAGGCCGCCGCGCAGAACCTCGCCGACATCGCCGCCATGGGCGCGGTCCCGACCGCGCTCCTCCTCGGCCTCGTCGTCCCGGCCGAACTGCCGGTCACCTGGCCCACGGAACTGATGGACGGCCTGCGCGACGAATGTCAGGTCGCGGGCGCGGCGGTGGTCGGCGGCGACGTCGTCCGCGGCGACACGATCATGGTCTCCATCACCGCGCTCGGCGACCTCCGCAACCACGACCCGGTCACCCGCGGCGGCGCCAAGCCCGGCGACGTCGTCGCCTACACCGGCTGGCTCGGCTGGTCCGCCGCCGGATACGCGGTCCTCTCCCGCGGCTTCCGCTCCCCGCGCGCCTTCGTCGAGGCCCACCGCCGCCCCGAACCGCCGTACCACGCGGGCCCCGCGGCCGCCGGGCTCGGCGCCACCGCCATGTGCGACGTCAGCGACGGCCTCATCGCCGACCTCGGCCACATCGCCGAGGCCAGCAACGTCCGCATCGACCTGCGCTCCGGCCTCATCGACATCCCCAGCCAGATGCACGACATCGGCCAGGCCGTCGGCGTCGACCCGCGCCAGTGGGTCCTCACCGGAGGCGAGGACCACGCGATCGTCGCCACCTTCCCGCCGGACGTGAAGCTGCCCGCCCGCTGGAAGGTCATCGGCGAGGTCGTCGCCCCCTCCGCGCTGCCCCAGGTGACCGTCGACGGCGCCCCCTGGCACAGCACCGGCGGCTGGGACCACTTCGGGGAGACGGAGTGAGCCTCCCCCTGGTGCTCACCGTCGCCGGATCCGACTCCGGCGGCGGTGCCGGCATCCAGGCCGACCTCAAGACCATGCTCGCCCTCGGCGTCCACGGCATGAGCGTCCTCACCGCCGTCACCGCCCAGAACTCGCGGGGCGTGCGGGGCGCCTGGGAACTGCCCGAGGAGGCCGTGCGGGCCCAGTACCGGGCCGTCGTCGACGACATCGGCGTCCACGCGGTCAAGACCGGCATGCTCGCCTCCGCCGCGCTCGTGGAGACGGTCGCCGAACTCCTCGCGGGCACCGACGCGCCCGTGGTCGTCGACCCGGTCGGCGTCTCCAAGCACGGCGACCCGCTGCTCGCCGCCTCCGCCCTGGACTCGGTGCGCGCGAAACTGCTGCCCGTCGCGACCGTCGCCACGCCCAACCTGGACGAGGTGAGGCAGCTCACCGGGATCGTGGTCGAGGACGAGGCCGGAATGCGCCGGGCCGCCGACGCGATCCTCGGACACGGACCGGGCTGGGCGCTGATCAAGGGCGGCCACCTGCCCGGCGGCGCGGAGGCCGTGGACCTGCTCACCGACGGCACCGAGGAGCACTGGCTGCGCGCTCCCCGGTACGACAACCGGCACACCCACGGCACCGGCTGCACGCTCGCGTCGGCGGTCGCGTCCGGACTCGCCAAGGGGCTGGCCGTCCCGCAGGCCGTACGGGAGGCCAAGGCGTACGTGACCGGGGCGATCGCCGCCGGCTTCGCGCTGGGGGAGGGCATCGGCCCCGTCGACCACGGGTGGGCGCTACGCCGCTGAACCGCTCCCGGGCCCGGGTGCCGGACGGTGCCCGGGCCACGGGTCCGAACCGTGCCCGGCCAGGGCCGCCGAACCGTTTCCGGGCAAGGCAAAAGGCCGGTTCACCGAGGTGAACCGGCCTTTCAAGGCAACCGCAGGGGCTGCGCTACGACACGGAAACGTCGCGATTAGCGCGAGACCTTGCCGGCCTTGATGCACGAGGTGCAGACGTTGAGCCGCTTCGGCGTCCGACCGACCACGGCACGCACACGCTGGATGTTCGGGTTCCAGCGACGAGACGTACGGCGGTGCGAGTGCGAAATGTTGTTGCCGAAGCCCGGCCCCTTGCCGCAGACGTCGCAGTTGGCAGCCACGGGTCACTCCAAAGACTTCAGATTTACAGTGAGATCCGGCGCACCGGAATCAGGAGTCTGAAGTGGCTTGCCGGGGATGGCCCGGCGAGTGCCAGGCAACCGAAGAAGCATACAACGACTGCTCCGGTGGAACGAAACTACCACGGTCCGGGCCGACCCCGTCCCGGCCCCCCGGTCCGGAGCACCCCCGGTCTACCCTGCGGTGAGCTTCGCCGCCCAAGGAGGACCCCCGTTGTCGCGAGCCCCGCAGCCCTTCGACCACACCGTCCGGAGTGACGAGCGTCTCGTCCTCGACGCCGGGACGGTACGGGCCTGGAGCGCGCGGACGGCCGAGGCGCTCGGACGGGAGCGGGCCGCCATCGACGCCATCAACGTCTACCCGGTCGCCGACGGGGACACCGGCACCAACCTCTACCTGACCGCCGACGCCGCCCACCGGGCCGTCGAGGCCGTCTTCACCGCCCCCGGGGCCTCCGGCACCTCCGCGCCCGACACCACCGACGCCGTACGGGCCATGGCCCACGGCGCGCTCCTCGGCGCCCGCGGCAACTCCGGCACCATCCTGTCCCAGCTGCTCCGCGGCATGGCCGGGGTGCTCGCCGAGGGCGCCGACGGCGACCACCTCGCCCGCGCCCTCGCCACCGCCGCCGCCTCCGCCCGCGCGGCCGTCGCCCACCCCGAGGAGGGCACCATCCTCACCGTCGCCTCCGCCGCCGCGGCGGGCTGCGCGGCCGGCGGCAGCCTCCCGGACGTGGCCAGGAGGGCCTACGACGGGGCCAGGACCGCCCTGGAGGCCACCCCCGGGCAGCTGGCCGTGCTCGGACGCGCGGGGGTCGTGGACGCCGGCGGACAGGGCCTGGTGGCCGTCCTCGGCGCGCTGGTGGAGACGGTGACCGGACGGGCCCCCGAAGCGCTGCCGCCGTCCTCCGGCGTACCGGCGCCGGCCGAGGGACCGGGGGAGCCGTGCGGGCCCGGCGGCGAGGGACCCGGCTACGAGGTCCTGTACCTCCTGGAGGCCGAGGACGCCGCCGTCGAACTCCTCCGGGCCCGGCTCGACGCCCTCGGCGACTCCCTCGTCGTCGTCGGCGGCGACGGGCTCTGGAACGTCCACGTCCACGTGGACGACGCGGGCGCCGCCGTCGAGGCCGGGATCGAGGCCGGCCGGCCGCACCGGATCCGCATCACCCACTTCGCGA
The DNA here is from genome assembly GCF_042741435.1 of Streptomyces sp. NPDC058955. Classification (NCBI taxonomy): domain Bacteria; kingdom Bacillati; phylum Actinomycetota; class Actinomycetes; order Kitasatosporales; family Streptomycetaceae; genus Streptomyces; species Streptomyces sp. NPDC058955. The sequence goes on from NZ_JBHYKM010000153.1 coordinate 14,256, forward strand.
GCGCCGCGCCCGCCCCGGCCCCGGCCGAGGCCCCCGCCCACGCGCGCGAGGAACGGGCCGGCCGCGCCGTCGTCGCCGTCCTCCCCGGCGAAGGACTCGCCGGACTCTGCGCCGAGGCAGGCGCCACCACCGTCCAGGCCCGGCCCGGCGAACCGCCCGCCGACGACGAACTCCTCGCCGCCGTCCGCCGCGCCCACGCGCGCGAGGTCGTCCTGCTGCCCAACGACACCGACCTGCGGGCCGCCGCCGCGACCGCCGCCGAACGGGCCCGCGCCGAGGGCATCAGGGTCGCCCTCATCCCCACCCGGGCCGCCGTCCAGGGCATCGCCGCCCTCGCCGTCCACGAACCCGAGCGCAGCTTCGACGAGGACGTCGTCGCCATGACCGCCGCCGCCGGCGCCACCCGCTACGCCGAACTCGCCGTCGCCGAACGCCAGTCCTTCACCTCCGCCGGCGTCTGCCAGGCCGGCGACGTCCTCGGCCTCATCGAGGGCGACGTCGCCGTGATCGGCCAGGACCTCACCGACACCGCCCGCACCGTCCTCGACCGGATGCTCCAGGCCGGCGGCGAACTCGTCACCCTCGTCGTCGCCGACGGCACCCCGCCCGACCTCGCCGACACCCTCGAAGCCCACGTCCGGCGCGGCTACCTGGCCGTCGACACCGTCACGTACCACGCGGGCGCCGGCGCCCCGCCGCTCCTCATCGGGGTGGAATGAGAGCGGGGGGGGGGGGGGGGGCCCCACAGCGCGGTGCCCGCCCGCCGGCGCG